>CAVJQD010000007.1:0-36314 GCA_963651555.1 uncultured Clostridium sp.
TCAACTCCCTCTCTAAGCCTATCGGCAATTGCACAAGCATGCACGATTCGCCCTCTTTCAATACAAAGGAAGTGCGGATAAAATGAGGGTAGTTGGACGGCAGTTCTTGCAGGGTCACACCGTGCTTATTCACCGTCGTCTCCAGCGCATCGACTGCCGATTGCGCAGAGGTGGCGGTGGATTGGGCTGTGTCCGCAGCAGATTGAGCGGATGTTGCGACCTCTGCCACTCCGCTTACTTCCGATGTGAGGTTGATGACATCTGCATTGACGACTTCGAGTGCGGATTTCGTAGCATAGGCTTCGCCAATCTGCACCGAGATGTTGTCGACTGATGTAAAAGTAATGGATATGTCGAGTTTGTTATTCATCTGCTTCTTGTTTGATAGGTGCGTATTTAATCTCAATGCCTGTAGGTAGGCTTCGTATGCACTTCTTCTCCGTGTCAGCCATTGCGTAGATGTCCATGAATAATCCTCCCTTCATGGTGCTGGTGTCAGCCGAGGAGAGTGTACCAGATAACGTCTTGCCATCGGCGGAGATGGTGAGGTCGTTGTAGCCCTCCGTGGTGGTAGTTGTGAACTTGACGATAGTGGTCAAGCTTGTATAGAGGTAGACCACCAGTTTGGTGAGGTCACTCCACTTGGTTATGCTGCTGCCATCGTTTAGATAGATGGCGAAGTCGATGGTTTCTGATTGGTAACGTATCATGGTTTATTGAATAATAACGGCGGGCGGTTGTTTCCACCCGCCGTTGGAAAGAACGAACAGAATCTGATTAGCTTTCTTTATTTTGCCAGCAGCCCTCGAAGTATTTCTGCAATGCCTCAAGAGGAGCAATCTCGGGTTTTTTCTTACTCTTCCAGGTTGCTGTTACTTCCCATGCAACGGCAGATGTAAGGTCTTGCTCGACGGCAGCGATAGCTTGTAAGGTGGCAGGCTTATCCGAGAAATGTAACAAGGTCTCAGTGCGCCATATCATCTTCCAATGCTCATTCTCTACGCGCTCATAAAAGTCTTTATTCCCGCTGTAGGATGGGTCTTTAAATGTGAGGGTGTAGAGGTAGCCGAGCAGACGGGTCTCCTCGTCTCCATAGCCGTCTCCCGTTTGGGCAGAGCCGCCATCGAATGTACCAGTGGTCTCGCTGATGAGGTGCACTTGCCCTGCGGTGATGTAGCTCTCGAAGAGCTCCTGTGCTTCCTTGACCGATGTCTCGGTGGCACTCTTCAGTTTATCGATAAGGTCGGTGAGGTCCAGTGAACCGTCAACAAGAGCGACTCCGCGGATACGACCTAACTCACGACTGCAGGGGTCGCAGGTGTGGATGAGAGCCTCGCCAGAGGCATTCTCGCATGTAATTCTTTGTAGTGACATTTTGTTTGTTTTTTAGTAGCACTTTGGGTTGTAGGTGCTGGTTATACGATAGTTTATTTTGAAAAGATAATACTCGGGGGACATGAAATAGGTCACTCCTATGTATTCGGAAGCGAATATCTGCAGGCTATTGAAATCGCTCTGCGAAACTGCGCAGCCTTTCTCTTGTGCTATTGCCTTGCGAGCGATGCGTTCCATGTCGAATGGCGAGATGCTTGCACGCTTGCCGAAGATGATGAGCGACATATCATCGGTCTCCGTGTAGCCATTTGCGCTTCCATACGAGGCAGCACTCTCTTCCTGGAAAGATATGCTATTGAGGCGGTGATAGCACGTTACATCGTGCTGGTCCACCTCTGCATATACATTGATACACTCGCCATCGGGTAGCACTAATGCAGGAATAGTAACCTCCTCTTCTCCTCGCACTGCGATGGATTCTGCAAGGTTATACACCTTGACGTTATCCGCCAATTCGTCATCGTTGATATGAGCGATGATGGCTGCGTTGATATGTTTGATTACTTCGTGCATAGTTTTTTGATGAAATCATCGGCTATCTGCATGACAAGTGCTTTCTCTTCGGCAGTAGGAGCGAAGATAGGCTTCTTGTAGGTGTCCTCGCACCAGCGTGCTTTCTGCATGCTCTCCATCGTGTTGAAACCTATGCCGTAGCCATTCTCGATAGGGTATATCTCGTAGCTATCCTCCATGGCACGCGTGAGAGAAAGGATGACCTTACTATCCGTTCCACGCTTGGCTCTAATACGCGCACGAATGTATGCAGGCGTATATGTGCCTATTTGCACGCCATTGCTATCCTTGCCTTGGACGTGTATTCTATCTCGCATGACTGCCATTAAACTGACCGCTTGGAGGCGTGTCAATTTGTCTCTCTGCATCTCCGTCAGCGTCAAGCTGACCGTCTTGAGTACTGCTGGCAAGTTGGTCGAGTAGGTCATAGTATAGGCGTTCCAAAAGTGATGAGTTGACGTGGCTCTGGGTGTTCCTCTTCGCCGAAGCACTCAGAAGCATGAATGTCGATGCTGTTGACCGCAGTGGTTAGTTCTTTGGCGAATTGGTCCTCGAAATACTCCCGCAGTTCCTTTAACTTAGTCTTGTCGATTGTTGCCACATTGATTCTTGAGGAGGCTTTGCGCGAGAGCATAACCTCAGCTCCAAGGAGATACCACAACGATGTTGCGAGTACCTCCTTATTGCTTAGAATCAAACATTCACAAACTTTTATATCTGTCACCTTGTGACATTTGTTTATCTCGGTTATGAAAAGCGTGCGGAACTTGAGTATTGCTCGGTCCTCAATACGTGACCATGCGTCACGGTCAATCTCTCCATCCTTTATGCGTGCAATATCCTCGAGCATTGATTGGGTTATATCGGGCAGCGCATCGACATACAGCCCGCTTGGAGCTTCAGCCGATTCGCCGCTGATGAATCCGATATATCCCTTCAATTCACTAAGCATTCTCTGCTGCGATATAGTGGAATGAGCCGTTTACACCTTTGAGGGTATCGCTGTCTGCAAATGCATCGGTAGGAGCGGAGAACAATCCGTAGTTCTTGCTGACGAGGAGCTTCCAACCACGAGCTTGAGTTACTCCGCCTTCTGCGTCGTACTCTGGGCAATCGATATACTTCAATTGGCAGTCGAACACGATAGACGACAATGCACCGTCCAATTCAACAGGAACGGGAAGAGTAAAGAATACGCTACCTGCTTTCTCTCCTGCGAATGCGCCTACATAGCGATTCCAATCGACGAAACCGATAGTACCTTTGGCGAATGCACCGAAGTGGTCCTTTCCCCAACCCGTGATGGTGCGTGGGTCGTAGTATGCGTTCAGAGGCAATGCTGCGATGCCCTCGCTGTCAACGCCAGTCTTCAGTTTATGGAAGATGTCGTAGCGGGTGATTAGACCGTTGCCGCAGATGAGGAGCTTATCGTTGACTTCGTTGACGAGTGCGTCCTCCATCAATTTGACATAGCCAGTGCTGAAGTCAGCCGACTTGCCAAGTTTTAATGTCTGCGCTGCTGTAGCCAGTTCGTATGCTGCGTTTGCTCCCCATTTGGTTGCCTGCGCTGCGATAAGGTTGCTGTCTATCTTACCAATCAAGCCGATAAGTTTGGTGAGTAACACCTCGTAAAGACCTCGCATGAGAGGGCTCTGCTGTGCATCTCCGAGGGCGAGTGATTGCACTGCCTCTTCCTCGTATTGACGCATCTCATCGTCGGAGATGAAAATGCCAATCTTGGAGAATAGCGGATGTGTAATTTTGTATTCCTTCCAATCTGCACCGAGAGGGGTATCGCAGTCGTCGGTGTCAGTTACTTCAGATTCGAGACCACGTTGCAAGTAGCGCAATTCGATGTCTCGCTTGAGACCCTTACGTAACGCTTCGATGTTGTTAATCTCGGTGGTTGCATTGTTCTCCAGCAATAAGCGCAGGAAACCCGTAGGGGTTAGTTTGAGTTGTGGGTCGTTTTGCTTTGCCACCAGGTTGAGGTTCTTAATGGCGGCTTGAGCAAAGCCAGTTAATGTGATTGCCATTTTAGTAAAATTTAATTAGTTGTCAAGGTCGGCAATTGCTGCAGCTGCTGCTGCATCAATATTGCCAGTGTCCACCTGCTTGCCATTGGCGAGCGTGATGGGCGTGGGTTGTTGAGGGACGATAACTTGATATCCATTTCCTCCGTTATTTGCTGGTTCGTCGGTCACCTCCAGCAGGTGTTTGTCGGCGAGGATGCGGTTTGCGAAATCGCTGAACGAGACGGTCTTGTACCCGCTGTCGATGTAGTCGAGAGACGGATTCTCGCTCTGCTTGAGACGCAATGTGCCGTTGTCATTGACAAGGGTAGCATGTTGTTCTTGCAGGGCTTTCTCAATGAGCGTACGAGCGATGGTGACGTTCGTGTCTCCGAGGTCCTGGTTAGCGTATCGCTTTCCGTTGAGTTCAGAATTGACGAGTAGGTCGAGTTGCTGCTTTGCGGTCTCCCTTTTAAACTCTGCCAATTCGTTGTCTTTAGTGGCAACGATGGTAGCGAGTTGCTTTTGCAGCTCTCCGATTTGTTTCGTCAGTTTGGCGTTCTCTTCGCCTTGAGTTGAGTGGCTGCTCGCTGCTCTCTTTTCGGCATCTTCCAGTTTGGCTGATAACGCATTCGCCAGCAGGTCTATCTTCTTATAAGTCGATGGTTCTGCTTGCACTGCATCTGCTATGCCGTATTTCTCGGCAAGGATAGCAAACTTGTCGTCAGCTGCTTTGAGAATGATTGGTTTGAGATGGTTGAGCACCTCTCGATTGTTTTTCGCTCCCTCGAGCGACATGAGTCCCGTGTCAAGACCTTGTGCAAAATCGTCTGCGACTTCGTATTGCGCGATGTCGGAAGACGAGAGCAGGTCGACAAGGGATTGGTTGTTTTGCTCGCCAATCTTGGCAGCCAGTGTGTTGAGTAAATCTCCGAGTGTCATATTGCTTGTTTATATGAGTTAGTCTTGGGACGATGCAGCGGTCTTGCGTTGCGCCTTTGCGAGTCTCTCTTTGAGAGAAGCAATGGTCTTATTCGCATTGTCCAGATCTGCTTGCAGGCGTTCTATCTCTGCGGTCTGCGAGGCGATACACTCTGCAGGGCGTTCGCCTGGTTCTACTGCGTACACCTCTTTATCGGTGGGTGTCTCTATCTTTGCGCCCTGGGAAATGTAGAATGCCTTGAGGCTCGCCAGGACAATTCGTGGGGTCATCTCTCCCTTTGGTGTTACCTTGATGAACTTTGCCATAGTAATAGGATTTATTATTCAGTGCGCAAAGATAGTAATAAATAATTGTTGCCACAAATAAATTCTATTATTTTATTCTTTTTTGTTGAGTAGGGTTGCGCGGGTGGAATAAATCGACGTCGAGAGTAGAAACCTTTGCACGTGTGAAAAAGATGTATTACATTTGCAGAAAATTTCAGTATTTCAATATGCTAGGAGCGATTTTCGGTAATATTGATGGTCCTGTACTGAATGCTTATAAAGTTTCCGCAGGCGGCGTTGGATAGACTGCCTGGTTATATGTTAGAGGTGTATAAACAATTTACAGAAAGGGTGAAATAATGAAAATGTCGAAACAATGGTGTATTGCTCAGTGTCGTTTTTACAGGGGTGAAAATGAGTGCCCTACAGTATTGAAAGAGCGTGGCGGTATTTGGTCGTCTGCTTGGTTTATGGAACGCCTATGGGTGCAAGAAATGACCGAGGTTGGGCATATTCCAACTACCTATTCCGACCAGTATAGGTCTGCAGGACTGAGCGATTTCAATCGGGAGGACGGAGTTCATATTGACCTTAAGGAGTTCCTATATGGCTATGGTCTGCACAGTTCCGAGGGAATGATGACTGTTGATGAGTTTAAGCGGTGGTATGACTATGGGTATATCCCCAATGGGGACTACTACAAAGAGGGACATTTGATATAAGGCGGTACTAATTATAGACCGCCTTATATCCTTGTCCTGCTGTGTACTCAATATGAAAATCGCGCGGATTCTGTGAGATAACCTCGCAGGCGATATAGTAGTATTTTTTCTTTTTATCATATCTTGCGTCTGTTATTCGCAGTTTTGTACCTCGTTGGAGGATGATTTCGTTCTCGCTGAACCTGGTGGGCTTTTTTTTGCCGTTCCAACTCATTCCATATTGTGAATAATGTCCTTGTGGTTCTTCGGGCAGCATCTGTGTACCTTTTGGGCAAAAGATTCGTAGCTCGACATCAACAATTCCTGTACCACCAAAGACGGTTCTGTAGTTGTTTCCGCAGGACATAAAACTCTCATCTGTTCCTACCTTACCAATGAGGTCTTGCATGTGCGTTTGGTAATCTTCCAAGTTAATATTCCAACGATAGTCACAAAATGCATGTCGCTCGTCTCGTTTGATAAAGACATCTGTTTGGCAGGTTGTTTTTTGGATTAGTTCGGTGAGGAGTTTTGCTTCCGATTCCGATTTATTCGCAAAATCCGCATCTTTCTCGTAATATCCGTTTATGCCACGAAGTAGTTTGGTAATAGAACCTGAAGCACGTGTGTAAGATTCGCTTGCCTCTTTCTGCCCTTTTGTAGCCTTTTTCCATGAGTCGCAAAAATTGGTGTGGGCGTATGTATAATCAAAACCCTGTTGACCTGTCATTAGAAATGCGGCTTTTTGTTTCCGCTCTGCACTATAGACCCCAGCCTTTGTAACGGAATTATAGTAGTCCAGCAGAGTTTCGTCATTCGACCGCCAAGAGCCTTCGTTTACATTGAATTTCAATTTGTCGTGCGCCACCTTAACAACTTCGGAATATGATTTTTCAAACGCATTCCAATCAACAGGATGTTTATTTGTGCCTTCATACGCCTTGATGTATTCGTTGAATATCTTTTTTACTTTGGCATCGACTACAGATTGTTGCTTACAAAAATCATATAGTTTTTTCCCGTAGTCTTTGAGTATACCTGCTTTAAATTGTACAGAAAATTTCCAGTAGTCTCCATCCTTGGAGGATGCCAAGTCGTTGAGGTTTTTAGTGTTTTCGACGGTATTGCCTTGTTTTTTCTTTTGCAAATATGCGGCGACACCCTCGTTCTTTTTTATGATTGCGAGTGCATTGTCAGCGTATCCGCTTGCTGCAACCATATCTCCTTGGGTTTCTGCGGATGTCATTTCCGAAAAACACTGTATAACCTTACCTGCTTTCGTGTGGGTTTGAATATAGTCGGTTATTTCCCATTTTTTCTGCAGGTACTCGTCTTTTTTGATTTGCACCTTGATTTCGTCTTCCTTTTTCTCGAATGCCTCCTTGACGATGTCGTAAGTAGGGTGCGATTTATCCATATACTTATTTATCTCGTCGTTAATGGCTTGTATAAGATTGTTGCCTGTCTTCCCTTTGTTCCCCCATGTATTGAGGTGTCCTGATATATACTTATCTGCACCTGCTAATTGGTCAAAAGTGAATACTTTCGCCAGTGCCATTGGGTCGATAATGTTTTGTAGCTCGTTTATGTTCTTAGCGAGTTCGTCTATCTGGTTAGCAATTTGAAATACTTGCGCAGGGTTGCCTGCCTGGAGAGCCTGTGCCTGCTTATCGAGTAGGTCGGCAAATGCGACATACGAGTCATATTGGCTCGCTTGTTGCATTGCATAGTCCTCAGCGGCTTGCAGTTGTGCAGCATTGGCAGCGGAGAGTTGGTCTGTTTTGGCTTGTTCGATGGCAGCTTTTTTCTTTGCCACAGAGTTCTTGGCAGCATTAAACTTGGTAATATCTTTTTGTACCGCCTGTAATAGTGCTTTTAGTTGCTCTTCATCGCCGCTATCAGCAGCACCATTTATGCCTGCAAGATATCCCTTTATCTTTGCGGACTTTGGGTGGTCGGCGATGTATTGCTCAATTGTGGATATCTGTCCTTGATACGGTGTTAGGTCTATCGGCTGCTTTATATCGTTAGGTGCAGGTGTTTCTAGTTTCTGCGGCTTATCTTTCGCGAATTTGGCACGGAGAGATGCAGGGACAACAGCATCGGCAACTGGTACGAGTTGGTGGCGGCAGTTCCAACCACCGCAGTTGCATTGGAAGTTCTCGGCAGTCGTTCCTGCTATCATGCCATAAGGTAGTCCTGTCTTGTCGTAGATGGCGCATTGGTAGTCGTCTATCTTGCCCGTGAGAATAGTGGGTATTTCGGAGCGATGAATGAAACGCTTTGAGGTTAGTTGTTGGCAGAACTCTCGGGTAGTTTCCTTATTGCTACCCTCGTAGATAAACCACTCGCAATTGAGGTCGTCGGTGAGGAGTTTGTTATTTTGCCCTGTGAACTGCGAGAGAGCAGTGGTGGCGTAGGTAGTGGCATAACGTGCGAATGCACCATCGCCTCCATCCTTGCCGAGCAGATGTGTGCGCAGCTCCTCTTGTAGGTCTGCGAACTTGGCACTGGTGGTCACGGCACGGAGGAGTATGTCGTTGAGTTTATCCGTCACATTGGCTTTGAGACCGCTGCCCATGAGGGCTTCCATAGTGTTCTGAACAGCGAGTTGCTTCATCATCTCGTGTTTCTTTTTTGCCGTTTCGGAGAGGGTGAGTTGTGGAAAGTGGGCTGAGTAGTAGGCGTTCTGCTCTTTCTGCAGGACACCGAAGTACTTTGCAAAGCCACTGATACCCGCCACCCACTCTTTGTCTTTGGAAAGATTGGCGAGGTGAGCTTTAATCTGCGTGAGACGTTTGAGGTTTGCGATAGATTGCTTGACCTTGCCTTGGCTATCGGTCTCGAGGTCCTTAGCGAGGGTGATGACCTCCTCGTAGATTTTCTTTTGCTCCTTATTGGCAATACTGCTGAACGAATCAGCAGCATTATCGAGAGTATCTATGACGGATTGGAGTTCAGTCATTCTTTGTCTTCTTTGTTATTCTTGTCGTCTTCATTCTTATCTGCCGCATTCTCTTCGTTAATAGGCTCTTTTTGTTGGTCCTGTGCGGCTTTTTTGTCGTCTTGGGGTTGTTGGTCTAGTCCACCGAAGTCTGCCTGCTGTTGCGCCTTTTCGGTGGCTTTCCTCTCGGCTTCGCCACGCACCTCTTCGGCGTATTTCTCGAGTACTTTGAGTTTCTCCTTGTAGTCCTTTTTATAGAACTCTCGGTCCTCGAATATTGCACGGCGGACAAAGGCGTGAATGTTGCAGGAGATGACGTACGCCGTCTCGGTGATGCCGCCGTTTTGAAGCATGGTCATCTTGTTCTCCTCCTTGATACCGAAGAGTGGGTCTAAGTCGAAAACCGTCTCGAGTCGTTCGGCAACATCGGGTGAGGTATTGAACTGCATCTTGGCGTAGTTAGTCTCGAGGACACGTAGTGTCTCTGGATTGGCTTCTGCCTGGCGTGCTCCCTGCAGCTCCTGCATGAGGATAGTAGTGTTGGCGATGTCGAACTTGGTCGGTACATTGACGGCTGGCAGCATCTTGCGACGAGCCTCTTCGTTGGGGACGATTGTTCGATAGCGGTACTCGCAAATGAAATAGTACACCAGGTCGATGTTGCGCACCAGGTCCTCTGCGATGGCGTTGACGAAGTTATTCAGCTCGTTGGCATCGTACGCCTTGGCTACCCCCGATTGGTCGATAGGCGTTTCTGCCAAAAACTCCATGTTCACGGCAGCGAGGGCATCCTTGATATGATTGCGCACACGCGTATCTTGGAGTTGTGCGATGGCAGTGTCCTTCTGAATATAACCGATAGGTGGTGCTGGAACTTGGAGCTCGCCTGCTCGAGCTGCATCGATGAGGTGTATACCATAAGGTGAGGTGTTCAGAATATGCCCCGAGCCATTGCAATGTGGACACGACTCCATCTTGCCGTTATCTACTTTGAGAACACCCGAGCCTTTGCAGTGCGGGCATTCGGTGTTGGTGTAGGCATATTTCTCCGAATGGATGTGTTGTACAATCTCCGCTTGCAGGTCGGAGTATTCGCGCGCTGCCTCATCGAGGTCGGGAATCATGCCTGCAAGACGACTCTCGTATATGGTATCGTTATTGAGTCGTGCTTTATATAAACCTCCAACCTTCCATGCAGGGAGCTTGCCGCAGTTATGATGGAACACCTGCTTTGGGTCATACTTCCCAGCGGATACCTGCTCATACTTGACAAACTCGTTCTGCGTGATGATGTAATAGATAGCCCCGTTGGTGTTGATGCGCCGTCCGCCGTTCTTTGTCTGCGAGTAATAGGTGGTTGTATCATACGATTTGAGGACCACATATTCATCCTCGACAAACTCGATAATCTGATTACAATCGAAGAAACGTGCAATAGGCTTGCAGTATTCGCTCTTACTCTTGGGTAGGCTCTCGAGGATAACTGCCACGACACCATTGGCGTCGATGAGTGAACGTTTGAGGAGCTCGGCAAATGCCCAATTCGTTATCGATGAGAATGTGGGATAGTCATATTCACAGTATCGTTCGAGGGTCTCTTTCTCTGCGACGGAAGACGGCACATCCTCGGCTTCATATTTAATATTCCAATCCTGCGCACGACGTATCTTCTCGAGGGAATGGATGACCTTGGAGATTGCCTGCTTTGTCTTTGGTACGTAGATGCGTTTGCGGTACTCTTTTATCTCCTCTGGTTCTGATGGACGGCGTGACATTATCTTGTCATCGGGCATCTCTCCGTTGGCATGAACTGCAAGCGCATGGGCGAGGTCCATGCATATCTTCTTGTTTGGGTAGTTGCCCATGAGGGCTTCCATCACTTCGTTGGCGTTTGATAAATTCATATTGCTTAGTAGTTAGAGTTTCGTGAAGTTATGTTAGTCTTGCATTTGAATGTTGCCCTGGTGAGCCTTGTCCCGCAGTCGGAGAATGTGTAGTTGTCGTGGTTTATTTCGTATGAATCCGACTTCGTTACACGCTCATTGTTAATATAGACCTCATCGCACGAGAGCGCAGCGACAATCTTTTGATGCCATGCTTCGGGGATGTATTCTGTCTCGCCCTCATATTCTTTGTGAATGGTGGCGTATAACACTATCTGCTCGCCAGTGCGTGTTTCATATATCTTATCCGTTTGGGTGTATTGCGGAGACGTGAGGAGGATAGGGAGTAGAACGGAGTTGTAGCCTTTGCGCAGAACCGTTAGCGTCCCATTGGTGTAGTAGGTGGCGAATTTAAATCCCAGCGTCTCGCTTTCGTTGCAGTAGAATTTGAGAGTGGAGAGCAGACCATCGCTGTTGTCGACATAGACGAGGGGGTTGCTATACTCCGTCCCACTGATGATTTCCTGCCCGACTTCCGTTTCGTATTCAGCCTTGAGACGGAAGCATTGCGTGAGAGCGATGCGTTCCTGTACGACATCGTTTTTGAGAATCACGTAATAGGTGTCAGTGCCCTGCTCTAACGCACCCTCGATCGAGTAAACGTCAGCTGCGTCTGCGACGATAGTCGTGCCATCCAACGATGCGAGCGAGATGGAAAGCGACGTCGGTGTGTCATCGGTGTCCTTTTGAATATTGAAATAGAAGCAGAGACTCGAATCTTCTGCCACGGGTATCGCAGGCAGTGTCGAGCTTTCGAGACCTCCAAATTGGATGAATTGATTTGTGTATGACATATTAATTTGCCTTAGGTATTAATGTGAATGTTGCCTCTCCATCGCTGAACGAGTAGGAGAACTCTTTTATCCAGCCGAGTATGCCGTTGACCTTGATGAGACCATAGGGGTTGGCTTTGATGACTTTGTACTCCGCTGCGGAGATAGGGTAGGTAAACTCAATTGTCTCGGTGGTGTAGACTTGGTCTTGTTGATTGATATCTGCGTTCTCTGCCAAGGCTTGACCATTTGCGAAATCTTGCAGATAGGCATATTTCACACCACGACGGTTATTTGTCCAGCCTGTCGCAGGGCGGCATTGAAAAATCGCTGCTACACTACCTTTTGCAGTGGAGTATTTGAGGTCCTTTTTGAGAGGGAATAAAACCTTTGCCCATCTCTCCGCGCATCTGCGAGGTGTTAGTTGCACGTTTATCTGTTCATTTGGGCGATAAATGCCACTCGCCTTTTCTATATTTTTTGCAACGCTGTAGACTACCTTCCCCACTTCAAATGCGACATAGTAGAAAGCCTCCAATTCGAAGCAGATGATGCATTCGTCGTATGTTGTTTCCTCAGTCTCCGATTTATCGAATTTTGCGCGCCGAGTCTCCTCGATGGCGTAGTTATCGGCTACGAATTTACAATTCAGTTGCTTCGTATTACTTATTGCCTTAAGAGAGGATACAAAGGTTCTCTCTCCAAACGGGCTATCGATGGAGTTGTATTGCTCGTTCGTTGCGTATTTCTCATAGCCTATTTCTAGACTAGAAAAGATGCCATCCGTTGAGAGTTTCCGTTTTATCTCGTTCGGATTTGAAATAGTAAGTAGGACATCGTCCTTATAGAACCAGTCGAATCGCTCGATACGCACATACGTCCTCCCGCTTTCCTCCGAGAATCCCCAGCCTATGCAATCCATTGCGCTGAGCGACTCTATCATATCTTTAAAGGATGTCGACATTGCATATTTATCCTCGTCCTCATCTTCATCGTCAGTTTCGAGACCTTCTATGTTTCTTATCTTGTAGCCTGTTGTGAGAGCCTTTAGTGCGCCTCCTCCGAATTTGAAATTGGCTCTATCGATGCCGTACCACTCCGACCGCAGATGCAGGGCGTTCTCGGATATTTTCTCGATTGCTTTATTGAGCGCATCTTTGACTAATAATACATCTGCTTTTACTTCTTCGTCCGTCTCTGGGCGTTTGTCAAACATCTTTATCTTTACATACGAGCCTTTCTTTATGGTCATGGAGATTGGTGTTGCGCAGTTTCCTGGGACACCAAACCACACGCCCGACTGGTTATAAACGTTTCGATTAAATAGAGAAACGCCAAGGTATAGATTCTTGGATGTCGGGATGTTTTTCAATTTCCCCGAGAGTGTCATCGTTGTTGAGAGGTTTGTGTTTGTAAAGTTTACACCAAGACTACTCTCGGCAAGGATGTATTGCCGATACTCTCCTTCCTCATCGGGGTGATAAATATCGCTGTCCTCCTTGACAGGTACGGCTGCATATTCGCTTCCTCCCATCAAAAGAAGCGATGCTTGCATGACGCCATTTACATAACGCTCGCTCTCATTGAATATTACACTTTTAAATGTGATATTGACAGAAACGTTGTAGTCAATCTCCATGACTGTATCCTCGCCATACTTACTCTCGAACTTCTCATCTTCGCGGAATAGGCACATCTCCGTGTCATTGGAAAGATGCACCAGGTGATTTGCATCAAGGTAATCGTCAGTGCTTGTTCGTCCGCTTATTACACGCACCAATGTTCCCTGCGTCCCGAACTCCGTGTTTATATTCGGCGGAACGATGGATATCCAATTGCATCGTGAGTTTGGTGTGAGCGTCATGAGTGTTTCTGCATCATTGACATTATCCGCTTGCGTTGTTGCAGAGTCGGTGTAGATAAGGCTCTTTGCAGGAATGTTTAGATTCTGCCATGTCGTTGCAGTTTCCACGGCTGCGCCATCAATGGTAAGGTCACTAATGAGGTCTATCTCGCTATCCGTACGATTATTGAATGTGGTTTTTACACCAACCTCCCCTACCTTGCAAGACACGGAGAAATAATCGCTGTATTGCTCCTCGTAGGTGGAGAGATCGAGAACCCCGCTGTATATTTCGTTTTCGTCCACTTTTACCTTGTACGTCAGCTCCGTGTCAATGTCCGTGTTGTAGGCGTTCTTGATTGTGTTTGCCGCACTTCCATAGAACTCGAGAGTCTCCTCGCTGACCTCGGCACTCATCCCGTGATAGTCACCACGCTTCATCGTCATTTTGAGACTATCGAATCCGATGGGCTCGTCTATAAGTTTCCCATTGAGATAATGCTGAATTACCATTGCGCATAGTATTTAGTGTTGAGATATGTGCGTCTATTGCTTCCGCTCTGAACCATCACTCCAGAGCGGTCTACATTGACATTAACAGTGCGTTGCTTCGGCATCGCCTTTGCCACGGCTGCGCCAAGACGGTCGTAGTCGATGGGCTGCCATGTCGTTGCAGTGATGGCGTTGTCCAATGCGTCTGCCGAGACATTGGCTGTTGCTGGAATGGCGAGCTGTGGAATGCCGTACTCTCCCCATTTCTCGGGGTTATTTAACTTGTTATTTGGCACTATGCTTGCGCCATTTGGCACATACATCACCTCTGGTCCTTTCTCGCCTACAAGGGCAAATTCTCCCTCGCCGCCCTTGCGTCCTTTGGCATATTGAGAGAGAGGCTTCGCAGCAGCGATGGCGAGTTGCGTTGCACCGAGGACGGAGGTCATTGCAGTGAGTGCTATGGCTGATGCTCCGAAGTCAACCTTTGGTACTTCCGCCCAAATACTCATAATAGCCATGGCAGTGTCAAGCCCAATCTGCAAGATTGCGTTCGCCTTATTGAGCTTCTGCTGCCTAAGAGTTAGCTTTGCCTTTTTCTCCTCTAGCTCCTTTTCGGAGATGTACTTTTTTTCGTTCGATTCTTTCGCTTCGTCGGCATCGGTCGTGTACATCTCATCAAGCGCATCGATTTGCGCTTGGATGTTATCGACAATAGCCCCAAAGATAAGGTCGGACATTTGTTGCACATGCTCAGCAACTGCGGAGAATCCCGAGCTGATGGTTTTCATCGCCTCCTTTTGATAGGCGACTCTCACATCCGTCTCTGCCTTTTCAATCTCCGTCAGCTGCTTTTCATAATCCTTTGTTTCTATAAGTCCCTGGCTGTGTAGCTCCTCTAATGCCTCCTTCATCTCATCATAGATTGCCAATTGCTTATCTCGATTCTCCTGGAGAGCTTTTATACTTGTTCCATCGCCAAATACCGCCTTACTCATACCGCTTTCGGCATGGTCTTTTATTTGTTGGATGGCTTCGTCATATATATTTGCGATTTCCTCTGCAGTCTCCTTAGTATTCTCTTGGATGTCGGCATTTAGTTTGGAATCTACCTTCTTTAATTTCGCAGCCTTGACCTCCACCGTATCCGTGGAACGAGATATCTCCTTGCGTTCATATTCGGCATTCTCTTTGATTTGTTTGCGCAGTGCTGCGTAGTAATCGGTGATGACCGCTTTCCGCGTGGCGATATCGTCATCGCCCGAGAGTGCATTCTTTCGTGCCTCTGCTTCCTGTAACTCAATCTCCGTGAGACGTTTGGCATTCTCTTCGAGACGTTGCACATCCGATTCGTCAATCTCTCTGATGGTATTGGCGAGTTCGAGACGAATAGCCTCTACCTTTGCCGTATACTCCTCTTGCGACATTCTTGCTTTGTCGAGCGCATCTATTTCGGCTTGTGCTTCCATATTGGCTATCTGCTTCCGCAGAGTCAGCTCTTTGGTATAATCTGCCTCCGTTCCCTCGCTCTTTGAGAGAACCTCGAGCAGGTTCTTTTTCTCTTGGATAGCCGCATTGCGAAGACTCTCAGCTTTCTCCTTTTCTTTCTCTTTCTCTTCATCGGCATACTTCTTTCGCACCTCTGCAATCTCCTTCGCCTTTTTCTTTTCGAGAGCCTTGCGCAGGGCTATCTCCTCTTCTGAACTACCTTGTATTTCTTTCAATTGTTCCTCATAGTTGAGTTTGATTTGCGCTATCTCCTTAGCTGCACCATCTTTCATGAGGTCGATATTGGCTTGCCTTGTTTGCTTGACAAGGTCCTCGCGTGCTTCCTTGAGAGTCTTGGCTGCTTCCTCCGATTTTTTCATCGCCTCGGCACTCTCCTCTTCGAGGTCCTTCGTCTTCTGCAATGCTTCGTAGTAATTGCTTTCGATTTCGTTTAATTCCTCCTGTGCCTCTTTCTGCTTATCGCTTCCTTTTTTATAGGCGTTTACTTGGCGTTGCTTGGCTTCTAAGGCTGTCTTTAGAGCAGCTACCTCCTGTTCGTTTCGTGCGATTTCAGCAGCGGTATATCGCTTAGCTTCCGTTTCTGCCTGCTTGGCATATTTCTCCTTTATCTGCGCTAGCTCCAATTCTGAAGCACCTCGCTCCTCTGCGTCTTTGAGAGCCTTCTCCTCAGCATCGCTAG
This sequence comes from uncultured Clostridium sp., assembly GCA_963651555.1. Lineage (GTDB taxonomy): Bacteria > Bacteroidota > Bacteroidia > Bacteroidales > Paludibacteraceae > Colicola. The sequence goes on from CAVJQD010000007.1 coordinate 16,014, forward strand.
TGGCTTTTATCTGCTGTTGGCGGTCGTATGCCCGCTTTGCTGCGCCTTTCGCATTCTCCGCTTGCACCTCCTCCACATGCGCAGATGCTTCGGCGTATGCTTCCTCTGCTTTGCCTGCTTCGGAGAAGTGATGAACGAGCTTAGCTATACCGACACCAAGAGCTGCAATGGCAGCAACGGCAGTAAAAATGATGCCAAGTATCATTCCTATTGGGTTTGATTTTATTGCTGCATTGAGCCCCTTTTGGGCGACTGTCGCAGCCGTTGTAGCTGCTGCTTCGCCTGTCTTAGCTGCTGTGTCTGCAGTCGAGGCAGCTGCGTCTACGGCGGTAGATGCAGCCGATTTCTTTTTGATTTTTGCGTATAGTTGCGTTAGAGCGGTGTTTAATACGACCATCGCTGCGCTATCCTTATTCAGCGCATTGGCGACTTGCTGAACGCCAGACACTACAGAGATAGCTGCCTGGACTTTATAAAAGGCTTTCTCAAGCCCCTCCATATCATCGCCAAATATCTCCGAAGCGGATGTCGCAACAGAGAAGACGCCTGCAAGTCCATCGCCAAGTCCTAGAACAGCGTCCATATTTTTAGTATCCGATGCGAGGACATTAATGCGTTGCTGTGTGTCGCCTATCTGGTCGGCGAGCTGACCTGCTGCTATTGATAGATTAATGAACGCCTCTGAACCGAACTCACCACCCTCTTCCATGCGTTGCAATTCCTCGCGCATCGCACGCAGTTGCATGACCATTCTTCCACTTTGCCCTGTCATGACTTTGTACGATTTGATGCTATCGTTGTTCGCTTTTATACTCTGCTTGGTCTCGGCAATATCAGCTTTCTTTTGTTTCCGCAAGTCTTCGTAGTACTTGGCATTCTCGGCGAGTCGTTGCTTTAATTTTGCCTCAGACAGACCTAGACCCTTTATCGCTTCAGCGTCTTCCTTCTCCTCTCTAGAGAGGTCCTTGAGAGCCTGCGTTTGCTGCTCTGCTCTTTCCGTCAGCTCCTTTATCTGTTGTTGCGCTGCCGTGAGGTCCGCATCTGATGTTATCTTGATTATGATGTTGTTATCTGCCATGCCGTTTGTTCTTTATTTCGTTGATTCGCTCCTGCGCTGCCTTTGCTTCTCTCTCGGATTTCTCGATGGTCCTGTCGAGCTTTGCCATGAACTCGAGAAAGGTCATATTTTCGAGGTTGGAGAGGTTACCTTCGGCTACAATATCCTTCCATTGCTCGTATTCATCGATTCTTTTGCCGAGCTCGCTAGACGGATACATTCGTAGTGTATCTTGTCTAGTTCTTGGAGCATCGCTGAATAAGTGTCTAAATCTGTATCTACACTCTGCAAGAATGGCATTAATTCCAACAAAGGCTTCTGCATAAAAAAATCATGCACCCCTTTATCTTTCCGCCATTTGGCTATCTTTTTCTCGGCATACGCAGGCTCGTAAACGGCAGGGTTTTCGCTCTTATCAAAGAAGCATACCGAGGCGAGTTTATATAACAAGTCCGTATTGGTCGGTAGAGCGAGCCGTTGGCGGAGAATCTTGTTGAGTTCGTTGATTTTGAAAATGTCTATCTTCTGCTCGCGCAATATCTTGTCGATGGCATCGGCGTATTGGATAAGAAACTCCCTGGAGCAGCGCATCTCCACCTCGTTATACACCTGCAATGCCATAAGCCCACGCTCGTATGGTAGGTTCGTGATATCGGCAAAACGGTAGTATTTAGTGCCTCCGCATGTAAACGCATACTCGATGCGGTATTTCTCCTTCTGCTTGCGGCGTTTATCCCATTCGATGCGCCACACTTCCGCGAGTTCTCTGATTAGTCCCATGATGTTATAGATTGATGATGTTGTTTATCTTTGTTTCGAGGTTCTCCTTATTTCCCGTCGTCAGCACGCAGCCTTTCGCCGTGAGCCGCCATGCGTTGCGTCTAAGCCACAACGTGAGCGTGTAGAGTGTACCGTCGTACGTGCGCGTGTAAATGAGCGGAGTGCCGTTACAGGGGCAACCCTTGCGCGAAAATACGAAACCCATGTGTTCTGCAATCTCCGTCATTCGTGCATGTGGCAGATGAGTGCCGAAATGATGGTGTTTAATCCAATGACCCCAAGCATGGTGGGGATTATCGCCCATGTCCATCCGTATAGAAGCGGATATAGAACGAGGGTGTATATGCCTCCCATGCATATCAAACATTCCCAAAGAGGCTTTCGCAGGACGGCGAGATGCCAACTCTCCAAGCAGTCTCCAAGCAAGAGCGCAATGCGATGAAAAATCATTCCGTCCCACGTGGTTACATGGATGGCGGTGATGATGAGAGATAATGTGACGATGCGTTCTATCATTGTATTTGCTGTAGTTCTTTATAGTATCGGTGGAAATAGTAGCGCACATTATCGAGAAAGTCCGCCTGCTGGGCGATATTCTCACGCGCGGTCTTTACAGGGCGATTCTCCTCGTCTGCAAGGACATTCTCGAAATCGAAAATGGCAGGCTTGCAGCGTTCGGCATCGAAAACGATGTCGTATTGTTCGAAGAGGCTGTTAATGAAATAACGGCTATCGGCTAGGCGTGGGTTTGTGCCGCTGTACTGCATCTGCGAACGAGAAAGACCAAAGTACGCCTTGACCACATCGTAGTTATTGAGTAGGGAGAGTGTTGTAGCGTTACGTCCTGCGCAGTCTCCCGTGACGAGGTAGAATGGGTGGTATTGCCCATATCGCTTGTCTATCTCCTCACACACCATGCGTGTCGTGGCATTCTCGAGCCGTATGCAGTCGATGCCTCGTGCCTGCCCATTGACATGTTGGAAGAGAGTGCAGGTCATCGGGTTTCGGTTGAAGTCAAAGGACATGACGAGCGGCGCATCGGGGTCGTATGCAACATGTCCCGTGTGCTTCTCCCGATTAAACGCAAAGAGCCATAGCTTCTCGTTGATAGCCTGCGGGTTCTGCTGATACTGCGTCTCAAATGTGAAGCGGTTTGCCATGCGTATCTTGTGCAGTTCCTCTACTGTGTGTTTAAAAGGGTAGAGTGCTACCTCGCGCCCCTCGCTATCGACTGAGAGAGCGGGGAGAGATAGCACCTGCCATTCGTCGGGTTCGAGATTGAGTAGATATCCGCAAAGGTCTTGCTTATGTAGACGCTGCATGATGATAATGATGGGCGTGGAGCGGTCGTTTACACGCGAGCGGATAGTATTCTCGAATTGGTCGTTTACCTTCTTCCTGCGCACAGGAGAGGAGGCGTCAAGGGGCTTGAGTGGGTCATCGATGATGATTGCACCGCCCCACGTTGACTGTGCGTTATCCCCATTCGGCATGAGGTCGTCTGAACTCTCCTCCTTGACTATACCTGCACCAAAGCCAGTCACCTGCCCATCGGAAGAGGTGGCGTAGATGCCCCCTCCTGCGGTGGTGTACCATTTCTGCTTGGAGTGGCTGTCTCGTTTAATCTTGACCCAAGGGAATAAGCTCTGATACCACTCAGAAGCGACGCTGTCCTTGATGCGTTCAGAGTTGTCGAGAGCGAGGTTGGCAGAGTAGGAAAGCATGATGTATTTGCTTGCTGGGTTGATAGCCAGTCCCTTCTTGACGAACGCCTTGAGCATCTCGGTCTTGGAGTAACGAGGTGGGCAGTTGATGATAAGTCGTGTGCATTCGCCCGAGAAGACACGGTCGAGTGCTTCTGCAATGCGCCGATGGTGTTCGCCGACATTGAATCGACGTCCCTCCTGCGCATAGAAGAAATAGCGGGTCGCCCATAAGGTGTCCGCTATGCACTTGTTCCGTATGATGTCTTCCTGGGTGGGCATTACTGATTACTATTTGAATTTCATGAGTTTTTTATAAATCCTTGTGCACTTCTTATAGAAACTATCAAAGTACTGACTCAATGTTTCTTTATCTCTTTCTTGTAATCCGAGTTTCTTAGTGTCGAATTTACGATATTCTACCAATCTGTAAAGTTCCTCCATGTGTGCATCTATCTTCGCAGCATACTGCGTTAGCACCCTGTCTTGTGTTGTCTGCGTAGCCATGTCTCTATTATTTCATATTGTTACTTAATCCTTTTATCTTGCTTACTATTGGAAGTAATGCTGTGGAATCTCGCAGCACATCCTCCACTGCTTTGATGAATGCAGTCTCATTGATTGCTCCGCTGAATTTCTTTTTGTTCTGCTTCGTCTCTTCGCATGCCTGCTGGGCTGCTTTGAGTTCGGTTTCCAGTTTAGTACACCAGGCTATGAACTCGGATTTTGTGGCGATGGTTGTCATTTTTATATCTCCTTTTCTAATTGGTTTATAAAATCCCGTGCTTCCTGCACGGATAGGTTCTTTCGAGTATTGATTTCTCCGCTTACCTCTTGGCGGATAGTATCGGATATGTTGTTAATACGCGATACGATATTTTCTTTGTAGTTGCCCACCATGGCGTTCTCCACCTGCTGCTGTCGGATAGTCTGCTCTATCGCCTGTAAGACTCCACAGAAGTCCTTACTCTTGCGAGCGTAGTCTTTTTTGAAAGTGTCCCAGTCCCGCTTGATACCTGCGTGTAGGCGAAAAGCGACGAGGCTATAAGGTCGGGCGATGGTCTGCTGATATTGGGATTTCTCATCTCGCAGCCCTGCACGGCGTTGCGCCTTGGTATCCTGGACAATCATAGGGTTGTTGGCTGACCATTGTGCATAGTCGAGGAAAGCCTGCCAAAGAGCCTCGGGGTTTTTGAATTTGGCGGGTCTTCCGAACGGCTTTGCTATTTGCCAAAGTTCCTGTGCCATAGGTTAGAACAATCCCCACTCGGCGAATTTCTCGAAACCACCGAGGTTGTTGATGAATGTGCGTGCTTGTTTTACTATCTCGCTGTAAGGTATGCCGTCGATGTATTCGTCTCCAATGGCACAGCAGGTCGTGTATGGACGGTTCGTCTCCTGCGCCTTGAGGTGGCAATAGATGTTCACGCTGACATCCGCTTTGGAAAGGTCTTTACCGTGCAACCCTCCACCTGTAACGCCGTCAGCCATATCCGAGCCGAGTTTGCGATTGGTCGCTCCTGCATCCACGTTCGTGCCACCTGTCCAATCGCCGATAGGGTTGACGATGGCATCGTAACGGGACACGGAGAATAGGCTCTTTATATCCTCACGCGAGGCGTTGGATTGGCAGACGATGAGGTCTCTGCCGTCGAGGATGTACTTGCCATCGGTGGGGTAGATTGCGTATATCTTCCGTGCGATGCGCGAGAGTTCTTTCTGCTCCAAAGAGAGTGGTGAGCCTTTGAATATGCCATTGTCACCGCAGCGAACGTGACCTGCCTGGTTCTTAGCAAGATGTTTGTCCTGCTTTGCGTAGACATAGTGGAGGGTTTGCTCGCCTGCTATGCGGCGGACGATAGAGTCTACCTCCTGTTCTGAGATGTCCTCGCTGGTCTCGAGAATAACGGTGCAAGTGCCGTGTCCGAGAAGCACCTCTGCGGCAACCTTTGGATTGTCGTTCTTGGTGTATGCAAGGTCAACGATTGCTCCTGCGATGCGGTCTGCGACCTTATCGGGGTGTTGTGGGTTTACTTTTTCTATCATAATTTTATTGCTTGTTTATTCGTTAATTTCTCCCAGCGTGCGAGAATGACATCGCAATAGTGCGGGTCGAGTTCCATTAGCCGTGCGCTACGTTCCATTTGCTCTGCCACAACCATTGTAGTGCCGCTGCATCCGAATAGGTCAAGAACGATTTGTCCTTTTCTCGAAGAATTCCGAACGAGATAGCCAAAGAGTTCGACGGGTTTCATTGTCGGGTGGTCGGTGTTTTTGGTGGGCTTGTTGAAATTCAATACATCGGTGTCGGGAGACACGTTGAGTATGCGTTTGAGCAAGTCCCGCATTTCGTCTTTCTTCATCTTGGATAGGTCGAGTTCCTCGCCATCGGGTATGACATCGCACTCTTTGCGCGAGTTGAAGAAATAGTGAGCCGCGCCGTCTTTCCAACCATACAGGCAAGGCTCGTACTTGTGCTGATAGTCCTGCCGCCCAAGGACGAATGCGTTCTTGTTCCATATCAGTTCTTCACGCACCTTGAGACCTGCCGCGTTGAGGGATTTTTCAAAGTTGATATGCTCGCAACTTGCAAACCACACATAGAACGCTGCGCCCTGCTTCATAACAGATTCCATTGCTGCGAATGCGCCTGTAAGGAATTTGCGGAAATCCTCGGAAGCCATATTGTCGTTTAGTATGGTCATTTTTTGGCTGTTGGTTATGGCTACGTTGTATGGTGGGTCTGTGACTACAAGGTCGGCTTGTTGTCCGTTCATTAATTTGGCAACATCCTCTTTGCTGGTGGAGTCACCGCACATCAGTCTGTGATTGCCGAGTAGCCATATATCGCCCTTTTGGCAGCGCGTGGCTATTTCCTCTGTGTTCTCGTCGAACTCATCGTCTTTGGCTGCCACCTCTTCGTTGCCGTCAATGTCTGTATCCATATCGAACGGCAAGTCAATGCCAACCGCGTCCAACTCATCCATATCCCATTGGCTCGAGAGCAAGTCCCAATCCCATTCGCCGTAGCCCGAGTTGTCTTTGAGAGTGTAGGCACGGAGTTGTTCGGTGGTGGTATCTGCAGGAATGACCTTGCAGGGTGCTTCGGTGTAGCCGAGCTCGAGCATTGCCGAGTAGCGCATATTGCCGCCGATGATGACGTAGCGGTTCTTGGCGTTCGGCAGAGGGTAGACAAGTAACTCGCGTAGGGCAAGCATCTCGGGGTTCTCCTGGATACTCGTCTTGAGTTCGGCGTACTTGTCATCCTTGATGAAGCGCGGGTTCGCGGGCAGACCCTCAATCTGCCCCTCGTTCTTGGCGAGGGCGGTCAGCGGGAGGAGTATTGCGTTGAGTGTGGTCATGAACTAGAATGTATAGTTGCTGTACTTTTGGAGTATCTCTTTGTAAAGTTTTTGCGTATATTGGTCGGTTGGGCGAACTAATACATTCCCGTTTTTGAATATATATGTCGTCCTTTTTTGGCGGTCAGAAAGACTCCCAGTTGCAATAGCCATCTCTCTGATTTTGCCATTATTGAGGTTTTTAGTGCTCTTTTCTTTTGTTATAAAAATTTCGGCACATCTATACCCCTCTCCACTCAATTCGTTTGAGACATAAGCAACAGCCTCGTCGCTGTATTGGTAAACTTTTATTGATTCTACTCTCATTGTTTTGGTGATTTGAATTTGCGGCAAAGTTAATACTAATAATTCTAATACACAAATAAAATCTATTATTTCGTCGTTGAAATTATTTTTTTTGTGGATTTTGATACTCTTCCCTCTTTGTTAGATGCCATCCTCCGCATCCAATGCAATAGTAAGCGCGGATAGGTGCGATGCCCGATTCGAAGTCCTGGGCGTTGTACTCAATGAAGCGCAGGGCTTTCTCCTCGGTCTCGAATACCATCTTGGCTCGATGGCAGATTGGGCAGAATATACGGTGCTTGGGTTTCATAGCTTCAGCATCTCATGCACCCTTTGTATTTTTTGCCTGGTCTCTTCTTTCTCCTGCTCCGTCATCGCTTCCCATTCGCGTTTCCATTTCTCTTCGCTCTCTCGGGCGATGCGTTTGCTCCGTTCAGCCTCCGTTTCAAAAGGCTGGTATTCATAGCCAGCCTGCTCGGCTTCCGCCTTGCGTACAATGTAACACTTTCCTCCAAATCTTATGGTTGCCAAAGGTTCGTGGTCCTCGGGCATCGTTTGGCATTCCGCATAAGTGAATGTGCGGATAGGTCGGTCGAGTGCGAAGAGGTCCGCCATCGTAAGGGTGGGGTAGCGATGGGTCATCATGAGCTGCTCTGCTATATGATCAAGCCGTGGCTTGGATAGGCATTGCTTGGTTATCTGCTTTGCTGCCAGACCCCAAAAGAGTGATGGCATCTGCGGGAAGCATGCAGCAAGCGTTGCAAGGACCTCCCCTACTTCCTTGGGAGTGGCGGATGGCATGTTCCCGAATACGGAAGGTACAAGGCTTGTTGCCTGCCCCGCTTCTTGATTACTTATCAAGACGGCGTTCTGTGATTGCGGCGTTAATACCTGCGGTGATTGCTGACATACTCTCGGCAATGTCAGCGAACTTTGTGTTGTTTTGTCTGGTTGCATATTGTTTATTGTTTTGATTATTCTCATTTTGTCTTCTCCGTTCCCAAGTGCGCATGCACGCTTTCCAATCTTTCATCGGGGTCTTACCTACTAGCCAGCCTTTCGATTCGTAGAAGTCGTAGAACTCACCCGCACTGATGCTGTTATTGCGTTCGGCGCAGTAGGCTGCTATCTCGTCAATGGTTGGTTTTTTAAACCTTGGTGCTGCCTCCCCCTTTTTCTCTTCCTCGCGCGCACACGCACGCGTATTAACACAATCTATTATATTATTATTATAATTATTATATATGGGGGTGACAATTTGACGGGGGTTTGTGTCGTTTTTGTCGGGGGTGACAATTTGTCGGGGGTGACAAATTGACGGGGGTATGCAGGTGTAAGAGGTCGACTTGCCTGTTCGTAATTCCGCCTTAATGAAGCCGTCTCGAATGAGCCGTTGTAGGAGTCGTTGCGTCGTCCGTTCGCTTGACCCTATCCATTGGGCTATGTAGGAAATCGGTCTATCGAACCCCTCGGGGAATCCGTAGATAAGGGCGTAGACGATGGCTTCGTTGGAAGTCAATCCAAGCTGGTTGATAACCCACCCCTGGATGGTCACGAAGTTGGCGTCTTGTATAATTGCTTTCATTGTTAGAATGGTGTGGCTGCGTTTAGTTCGATTTGTAAGCCTTTTGTGGCGGCTATGGTTGGTTTGCCTGTTTGCTTGATTATCTCGCGGCAGAAGGCGTCTTTGTCGCTATTCCGTGCCGATAAGTGAATGAGAACTATCTGCGATAACTGCGTGAGGTCGTTCGCAGCAAGCATCTCCTTGAGGTGTTCGAGGGACATGTGGCTGGCGAGTGTTCTCTTCCGTAGTGCCGCAGGGATGATTTCTGCTTCGGTGTTGGCGTCCAGGATAGGGCGTGAATAGTTGCATTCGATGAGCAGGTGGTTGAGCCTTGGAATGCGGTATTGTAGGTAGTAGGTGTCTGTGGCGAAGAGCAGACGTCCAATCCCTGGATGCTCGATGAGGTAGGCGAACGGCTCTGCTGCATCATGTTGCGCAGGGATAGGTCGTACCAGGAACTCCCCAATCCGTACCGACTTGAGTGGTTCGAGAATCGTTGGTTTCCGTACGATGCCGTATGCTGCACTTTCCATAACCGCTTCGGCTGTTCCCTTGGAAGTGTAAACCGCCATGAGCTGCAGGTAGTCGTGGACATACTTGGCATGGTCGCCATGCTCGTGCGTCAGTAGGCATCCTGCAACCTTGGCGGTTGACCAATTAAGGGCGGCTAGGCAGTCCTGCCGTGACACCCCGCACTCAAGGACGAGTGCAGTGGTGTCATCTTGCAGGACGTAGCCGTTTCCGCTAGAACCAGTGTTTATAACCGTGAGTCGCATTAGTCAAAGATGCTAGGTACTTCAATTGTTGTAGCCGTTGGTGTGGCGGGTTCGTTAGCAGGCTCTTCGGGAGCTTCATCGGGCAACTCGATGCTGTTTGCTTCGGCTTGGATGTGCTGCTCTGTAACCTCCTCGTAGTGCGTATCCTCAGCGGGCAGGCGTTGTTCGTCCGAGGTGTAGAGTGCGCCAAGCTGGGTCGGGAAAGCCTCGCGTAGGGCGTGAACCAGGGCAACCTTCCGAATCATCGTGCACTTGATTGCGTTCCAGGTGCTGCGCCCCTTGTCATAGTCCTTTAGGTTGACATACGCCTTTGCAGGGTATTCTCGGTCTTTGCGGTAGACCTCTGCCCAACCGCCAAGCAGTACATCGCCGTCGAGCATGAACTCGCCCTCTTGGTAAACAACCTCCGTTCCTCTCTTAAGGATTAGACCAGCTTTGAATCCTCGGTAGCCTTCGCAGCCCTCAGCCCTCTTCATTAGAGCTTCCTTGCTCACGATGATGGTGGCGTTGTCTTCTCCGCCTCGGTTGTTGGCGAACTTAACAAGGTAGGCTTCGTTGAGGAATGGGTTCAGCTGCTGATACTTGCAGATGCAGATGAACTGCATCACCTCCTGGTCGGTTACATGCCCATTGCCTTTGGTTAGGTAGTTGCGCACCATCTGTGCGTTGAGTTTGACATCTTGCCCACCTGCTTGGTAGGCTACTTCCATCTTGGCAGGCTGTGCTGCCACAATTGCTTGATTTGCCATTGTTGTGAATGTTTAAATTGTTATTATTATTAACGGGGCGGGCGTTTCCCGCCCCGTTTTCTTTGGTTTTCGTTTCGTTCTTGCTCCGTTTTCGTTTGTGCGGCAAAGTACACACTATATTTCCGAACACGCAAGTCAAATCAGATATAATTTGCAGAAAATCAATCTATTGCGTACTTATCCTCGCTGTAAGCTCGGGTGAACTGCAGAGTCTTGTCCTTGCTTACCTGGAGTCGTATCGCCTGCCCTAGTCCATCGAGTGGTCGGTTGACCGCTTCGGCGTTGTCGATGAAGATGGGGGTAGTTACCTGGTAAGCCATTGAGAAGGCGTTCACAATGTCGATGCCTGCGTTTATTTGCGTTGCACGGTTCTGCTGCTCGTAAGGCACGCCGTCGATGATTGCCTGGCATATTTCTTTCTCCCCGTCGTTGGTCACGTTCGGCTCGTACATCTTCCAACGTACCATCGTGAACAGGCTGCTCACGCTGTTCTCCACTGCCGTTATCTTTGCCTTTCTGAATGCGGCTATCTGCGCCTCTGTGCCCTCGGCGTTGGCAAGGGTATCTGCTAGTTGGCGTTGCAGGTTCTCCAGTCTTGTGCGTTCTGCATCTACTCGTGCGTTGAGGTCTCGCCCTGCTAGCTGCTTGACCAGGTTCTCTTGGTGAGCTTGGAGGTCGGCTTGCTTTGCCTTGAGAATGGCGGTCATTTTATTGTCCCATTCCCGCTCCCTGGGTTGTTCGGCTTCCTGCTTTATCTGTTCCTCGAGGTCATGCTTCTTTGCAAGGAGTGCTTGGAAGTCGGCGTTTGCCGCAATGGTGTCTTCAGGCTTGACGAGTTCGTTTAATTCTTGCCCGAGTTTTTTGGCTTCTGCGGCGATTTCGTCTAGGCGTTGAAGGTCTGCTTGGTCCTGCTTGGAAAGTTCGTCGTTAGCGGCTACGTAGCGGTTTATACTCAATTTGTCATCTTCTGCGTGTTTTTGCAGTTTTTGCAAGCACTGCACTTTCTCCTCATTCCACGCTTTGTAAGCATTCTCCCTTGCCTGCTGTATGCGGTCGGTTGGCAGCATTTGTCCGCAAGTTGGGCAGGTGGTGGTTATCTGTGGTTCTTTGTAGACCTCGGCGTTCTTTTCTATCCACATGTTCCGCATACGGGCAATGTCCTCTTTCCCCATGTTGATGTTCTTAAGATTATACTCAGTCGTTTGGCGTGAAACCTCTAGGCGGCGTTGCAGGCTTTGCGTTTCCGCTTCGCAATCCTCTAGGTTGCGTAGAATGCGCGTGTGCTTTGTTTCGTAATCCGACTCCACTTTGTTTTTGAAGTTGACATACTCGAGGGTGATTTCGGATAGCTGTTTGCGCTGTTCGTTGGTTTTCTGAATAGCCGCTTCGTCAACCACCGCTGTTTGCAGGCGGTCTATCTCTGCTTGGTTGCTGATGATTTCTTCCTTGATTTCGTTGAGTTGTTGCTCGACCGCTTCGAAGTCACCCTCTACCCGCAAGCGGTCTTGTGCCTCCAGGGCAGCTGGGATAGTGTCAAGCTCAGCCTTGGTCTTGTTCTTTATTTGCTTCGTCATGGCTTGCAGCTCGTCAATATTCAACCCCTTGCTTAGTGCTTCTAGGACAGTAGGGAAAGGCTTTGCAATCGTTTTCTCGTCGATGGCGGGGGCAATAGCCTGCAACTCTGCTCGGCAGGTCTTTTGGTCCATGTTGGGGATGATGCCTACCGCCGATAGGAGAAACCACTTGTCGAGTGGTGCAATCTCCTCGAGCTTGGCGTTATACTGCGTCTTGCTCATTGGTACTTCGTTGATGGCGTATTCGCTCTTTGTACCCTTGCATACAAGATCGGTCGTTCCACGCGGTTTGCTCCAGTCCTCCTTAAGGCTTCGTTCTACAATGAACGGCATGCCGTCAATCTTAAGGTCTAGCCGAACCGAGGTGGTTAGTTTATGCTTGACTTCGTTGTTCTCATCGAGTGGCTGTACCTTGGGGGTGTTGCCCTGTTGGTTCTTATCGAATAAGCACCAGAGGTAGGCATCGAAGATTGTTGACTTACCAGTGGCGTTGTCGCCGCTGATGATGGTGAGGTCGCCGAACTCGTAGACGGCTTGATTGACCCCTTTGAAATTCCGCAGTTCCATGCGGTCTAATTGGATTTTTTTCATTGTTTGTGAATTTTGGTTTGTTTGATTTATTTCTTGCAATCGTATATCCTTTTGAAAAGGTTTGCGTGAGTCCTTTTGAAACGTTCTATTTCCGCCCGTTCTATTCGCACCTGCCCGCCGTACTCGTAGCTTTCTAACTCACCACGGCGTCGCAGGTTGTCAATCGTCCCCTCCGAGAACCCAAGAGCCTGGGCAGCCTGCTTCTTTGTGAACGGCTGCTCAGCCGAAGTACGTGCAGCCAGTTCGGCTTGGTAGCGTCCCTGGCGCACCCCTTCGGCAAAGGTCTCCTCTCGGTCCTGGTGGAGGTAGTCTATCAGCGTTTCGGCACTGATGAGTACCATCGTACCCTTTCCTGCTAGGTCGTTCAGCGGGTTCATTGTTGGTCAGTGTTAGGTTGGTCCTCTTTGGCTTGTTCAGCCAGCTTGTCGACCGCAGCCGCAAAGCGTTTGTTCTCAGCCTTGAGGTTTTTGCAGTGTAGGAGAAAGCCATTGATGGCATCTAGCTCACCATCCGTTAGTTGCATGAAGTCGTCCTTCTTGAGCGCGCGGTTGAGAAGCACGCGTTTTGCTTTGCAGCATTCCCCAAATGGGTCTTTTTTGCCCTTGGGCAGGTTTGCGCGAAGTCCGCGCAGTTGTTCCATTGTTGTCATATCAGTTTGTTTTTATTTGTTAAAGTACTTATTGTGTATATCCTCTATGATGCCCCAGTGGCGTTCTAGCCACCAGGCTGCCAGCCAGGAGATGACGCAAATGGTCACCTGGATGGCGATGGTTGCCAACCACGACTCTTCATCGATTGGTTCACTTTGCAGGGCAATAAGCCCGATGCTTACTAGTACGCCGATGGTTGCAGTTTGCAGCCCCTTCTTGACTTTCTTTGCTGCTACCTGCAGCTTGGTTTCGTTCTTTTTCATCTTGTTTATTTTTAGTGTTCTATGTATTCTACTCCTTGTTTTCGAAGCCGTTCCGCTGTTTTTTCGGTCACATTATAAAACCTTGGGAAGCCCGACTTGTCAATAACTACTAGTTCGTAGTTGTCGTTCAGCTTTCGTTCGATGGTTTCATCGAAGAGCCCCGTTAGGTATTCCGCGGTCCACTTTCTTACAAGAGACTTGACGCCAACCCTAACCATGGCTCTAGCTACTTCGTACGAGGTCGTTTTCATTTGCTGACTCTTTCGATTTTGTAGATTGCGGTCATCCTCATGCACTTGCGCACCCCATGCTTGAGCTTCGTTAGTACTGGGTTTCCCACTACAAGCATCGTCTTATGGTCACCAGGGAATACACAAAGTGAACCGTACTTCTCCTTGATGCAGTCGGCAAAGTCCTGGAGGAATTCTACCGCTTCTTTCTTTGTTGGCAGGATAGCAATAAGCTCTCTATTCTCCTGAAGCTGACCATCCTTTACTTGAGTCATGATAATTACTGACTTCATAATTTTATAATTTTGTTGTTGTATTTATTTGCGTTTCCGTTTCTTTTGGTTACTTTTGCAGCACCTTTGTGTTGCCGTTTTGTTGTCGAACCGTTTCCGTTTCGTTTTCGGGGGCAAAGGTAGTATACTTTTGGAGAATCACCAAATAAATTGGCAAAAAAACGACAAAAATAATGACTTTCTCCAATTATGTTGTTTTGGTGCGGCATGATTGGGGCGTAAAATCTACTTTTATGGAAGAGAAAAATAGACTAGAGGACCTTTACGAGATTGCGCGCCAGCATAAACTGGTGCATAGTAAGGGAGAATTTGCTACCTTGATAGGGATGGACACTAGCTCACTTAGTCACGCCTTTAAAGACGATGGGAGAGTGAGCATTGCCAATGCCATAACGCGTGCGGAACATGCTCTTATGAAAGCTGGCGTTACCTTGTACAACTCATCCGTTGCTTCGGGTGATGGCTCGATGCAGAACGTTCATGGCAATCAGAATCAGAACGGCGTGTCGTCCCAGACGATTGACAATCTGATAGCAGAAATGCGTGCGCAGCGTGAGGCGAACACTAGAGCCCTGGAGCAAAAGGATGCATGCATAGACCGCCTACTGACCATGATTGAAAACCTCCAAAAATAAATGACTATGGATACTAATGAGTACGGACTGATTTATGGCTTGACCAATCACTACTTCCCTGGGTTGGTAAAAATCGGCATGACGCATTGCCTGGATATCTCGAAAAGGATAGGTGTTTTGAACACGGCTGTCCCCCTGCCATTCGAGTGCGCCTTTGCTTACAAAGTGCCAAATGCCAACATTGGGAAGATAGAACACCTGCTGCATGATAACTACAAAGATAAGCGCGTGGGCTCGAGTGAGTTTTTCGAGGTTGACCCATGCCAGGTGGATAAACTTATCGGCACGTTTGGGAAGTTTGAAGCCGTGAAGACGATGGTGCAGAGTGTCATCGACATTGACGAGGCAAGGCGCAAAGCTCCCAATATGGACTTCATAAAGATGGGGCTGCATATTGGCGAAACCTTGGTTTTTACGAAAAAACCGACCATTTCCTGTAAGGTTATTACGAATAAGAAGGTGCTTTTTGAGGATTCGGAGTATTCTCTCTCTCGTCTCACTCATCAGCTTCTCAAAACGAAGTATGCTGTGAAGCCATCTCCTTATTGGCAAACCGTAACAGGCGTACCCCTTACCACTTTATATATAGAGTATGTGAGACAAGCAGGCAAGGCGGTGGATACCCTCCATCAGCAGGTGCATACTGTTGGGGTCTCTGTCGATGCTGATATAACCTCCAAATGATGCGATTATGAGAAGTGAGCAGAGATTAGATATAGATAAACGCTTCCTGCGTGCGTATCGTTTGCTTTATGCTGACGAGAAAGTGCAGATGAAAAAGGACTTCTGCGAAAAGGTTGGGCTGTTGCCGCAAAACTTCTCCACCCTGGAACGTGGTGACCTCTCCTGCACGGTAGACAATATATATAACCTTGCCATTCAGTTTGGCGTTTCGCTCGAGTGGCTGTTCTTTGGAACTGGAGAGTTCTACAAGGAGGGCGGATATGGCAACGGTGCGGTATAGAATCTCTTCGCGTGATTCTAATGGTAGAGCAGAGGTGCTTGTCCGTTTCTACGATGGCTCATTTACTCAGCGGGCAAAAACGCATGTATATTGCCTTGTGTCCGCTTGGAGTGCGCAGGATGGGTTTCCCGTCGTTCCCAAACGTGCCAATGCGAATACAATAGAGATAACCGAGGCGTATCAGAAGTTAGAATGCATACGTGAGCATATTCTCATGCGCTGGACGCGCGACCAATATGACACATACGAGGGTTGGCTGCAGGAGGTGGTTGATGAGAGCCTTGAGTATAAGAAAAAGATCACTCATAAAACTTTGCAAGACGTCTACAAGGAGTATCGGCTGGCGCGTGGAATTGATGCGTCGACCTGCCGTCAATATAGTGTATTACTCTCGGCATTGGAGCGTTTTGCTCCAAAACGGGTGTGGTATGCCGACCGAGTTACCTTGCAGGATATAGACGACTTCTGCGTTTTTTTTCGCTGCGAGAAATTACATGGGAAAGTAATCAAACGCTCACAAAATACCCTTACAAGCAAACTCAAGCGTTGGCGTGCCTTGCAGAATTTTGCCGTCCTTCGTGGCTATGCCCAATCATCACCGTTCTCGCAATTCGCCATCCCTACCGAGGTCTATGGCTCGCCAGTATTCCTCACAACGGATGAGCGCAATCAACTCTACGTATTCGCAGGTTTGCCGCCTGCTCTTCGCGTGCAGCGTGACATATTCATATTCCAGTGTCATGTAGGATGCCGTGTTTCTGACCTCATCAGTCTTACTAAGGATAATGTCACTGAGGATGGGTTCTTGCAGTATATTCCGCAGAAACAACGCAGGCGTGTTCCGATGACCGTGCGTTTGCCTCTCTCGCAGGTCGCCTTGGAGATTATTCAACGGTATGCGGACGATTCTAATGAACGATTACTCCCATTTATCCACCCGAATAATTACAATGAAGACATCCATAAATTCATGCGCCTCGCTGGTCTTGACCGCACCGTGATTATTCCCGACAAGCTCACAATGCGTCAGGTTCGAAAACCTCTCTGGGAGGTGACCACATCGCACACGGCTCGCAAAACGTTTATCGAGGCTATGTTCCGAGAGACGAAATCCGAACGTATAACTTCTGCATTCACGGGGCATGCTGATGGCTCTCGTGCTTTTAGTCGTTACACGGAGGTTGACGATGATATGAAACGCTCCATTTTATCCTCTCTAAACAAGCGCGGAAATTGACGGGATTTTGACGGGATTTGGTATTAAACCTTGGTAGGGTGTGATAGTTCGGAGCAGTATAGATTTATCCTTACTCTCTTAATTACAGGAAGTTAATGTTATAGGTTCATAAGACTTCAGCCCTCGTGTGCTCCCAGCGGGGTCACTAATGTGCAAACAAAAGCCGTTGATTGTCAACGGCTTTTATTGTATAGGTATCTCGAATTGACGGGTTTCTGACGGTTTTTGTCGTCTTTTTGTCGTCTTTTGTCTCCTGCTCGCACTGCTTGCTCACGAAAAATTGAGAAAAGGACAAAGTGGCTCTTTATACTCCATAGAAAATTAGAGAAAAACGCAAAAGACTGTCTGCTGCGTGTGGGGGTTCCTTTTGCCACTGCGTGGCGGAGGCTTTTCCCTTGCCACGCAGTGGCAAGGGAAAAGTCATTGCTTTTGGGCAATAAAAAAAGACACAACAAGTAAATATTTGCTGCGTCTTTCAAAAATATGAAACAACTGTGCGCTCCCTCTAGGACTTGAACCTAGGACCCCCTGATTAACAGTCAGATGCTCTAACCGACTGAGCTAAGGAAGCATTGCAAATCTTCTACGTAAGACGTTCTCAAAGCAGTAATTAACCCCTCCTACTGCGTTAAGTTTCGTCCCCTTGAAAATTGCGTTGCAAAGGTAGAGGTTATTTGCGAAAAAAACAATACCTTTGCAAAAAAAATAACTCTCTTTTTATGAAAAAAGTAATCGGCTTAGGTAATGCGTTGACTGATATACTGTTACAAGTTAGCGATGAGGACGTAGCAGCATTGAATTTACCTAAAGGAAGCATGAACTTGATCAATTTCGACACGGCGATAGCCGTTCAGCGTCGTTTTGAGCGGGTAAGAAAGACTATGGTGGCAGGTGGAAGTGCGTCGAACACGATCAATGCGTTGGCGTTGTTGGGTAGTAAGGCTGCTTTTATTGGTAAGTTAGGCAACGATGAGGTGGGCGAGTTCTACCGCAACGATATGTTGAAGAATGGGGTCAAGCCTATGTTGCTGCCGTCGGCGTTGATGTCGGGATATTGTACGGTGCTGATTACTCCAGACGGCGAGCGCACGTTCTGTACCTATCTGGGTGCGTCGTCGGACCTCGTGGCAGAGGATATTCATAAGGAAGCGTTTCATGGGTATGACATATTCCATATAGAAGGTTATATGGTGCAGAACCATGCGTTGATAGAGAAGGCTATCACGATGGCGAAAGAGATGGGGCTGGTGGTGTCGATCGACTTGGCTAGTTATAATGTGGTGAACGAGAACCACGATTTCTTAGAGACATTGATTCGTGACTATGTCGATATAGTGTTTGCTAATGAGGACGAGAGTTATGCTTATACTCACTTGATGCCTGAGCAGGCGGTGGAGTACATCTCGAAGCAGTGCGACATTGCCGTGGTGAAGGTAGGTAAGAGGGGGTCTTATGTACAGTGTGGCGATGAGATGTACCATATCGGTGCGGTAGCGTCTCGTTGCTTAGACTCGACCGGTGCAGGCGATTTCTATGCCGCAGGGTTCTTGTTGGGTCTGTCGGACGGATTCGATATCCGTCGTTGTGCCGAGATAGGCACCTTGGCAGCAGGGCGTGTGGTAGAGGTAGTGGGAACGAAACTGCCGGAGGAGACATGGGAGGAGATACGTCGATTGTGTGCGTTATATAGAGGTTTCATGACGCATAGCAGTAAATAAGGAGAGTAGTATGGTGCAGGTTCTATATATCATCTATCAGTATCTTATTGCGTTGCCTATCTTTATCGTCTTGACTATCTTGACGGCAGTGGTGACGATGGCGGCTATTCCTTGGAAGAACGCAGAGTGGCTGCATAAGTTGCAGCAGTTCTGGGCTCGCAGTTTCTGCAGGTTATTGTTTCTCCCTGTTGAAGTAGAGGGGTTAGAGAACATCCAGCCGAAGACCTCGTATGTTTTTGTGAGCAATCATCAGAGTATGACGGATGTGTTTGTTATCTATGGTTGGTTGCCGGTTATCTTCAAGTGGATCATGAAGAAAGAGTTACGTAAGGTACCGTTGGTAGGTGCGGCATGCAAAGCGGCAGGGCATATCTATATCGATAGGAGTAACAAGATGGCGTCGATGCGTAGTATCGCAGAGGCTGAGCGGATAGTGAAAGACGGTGTGTGTGTGGTGATATTCCCAGAGGGTACGCGTACGCTGACAGGTGAGGTAGGTCGTTTTAAGCGTGGGGCGTTCTCTATTGCGACCGACTTGCACTTGCCTATTGTGCCCATCTCGCTGTCGGGTTGCTATGAGGTGATGCCTCGTACTCGTTTCTATGCCAAATGGCACAGAGTGAAGATGACGGTGGGTAAGCCTATCGATGTGTCGGTTTATCCGGAAGAGGACAGGAATGTGCTGATTGAGGAGGTACGGCAGCGTGTTATCGAAAATATTCAGTCATGAAGATAGTTGTTTTTACGGGTGCCGGTATCTCGGCAGAGAGCGGATTGAGTACTTTCCGTGACTCGGACGGGTTGTGGGAGAACTACCGAGTGGAGGATGTGTGCACAGCGGGAGCGTTGGAGCATAACAGGAAGTTGGTGGTGAACTTCTACAACGAGCGTCGTCGTGCGACGATGGAGGCTCAGCCTAATGCAGCGCATAAGGCGTTGGCAGCGTTGGAGCAGTATCATGATGTGCAGATTATCACGCAGAACGTGGATGACCTTCATGAGCGTGCGGGTAGCACGAAGGTGCTTCATTTGCATGGAGAGTTGATGAAGTTGCGTAGTTCGATCGACGAGACCGCTACCGTGCCTATTGATGGTTGGGAGCAACCGTTGGATGCTCGTCATCCGGACGGGAGTCTGTTGCGTCCTTTCATCGTGTTCTTTGGCGAGGGCGTACCTAACTTCCCGACGGCGGTAGAGATGGTTCGTGAAGCGGATGTGTTTATCGTGGTGGGCACATCACTTGCAGTCTATCCGGCAGCATCGTTGTTGGAATATGTGAAGCGGGGCGTGAAGGTGTATATGGTCGACCCGAAAGCACCAACGGCATCGCCGTACTGCGACCTTATCCCTATTCGGGAGAAGGCAAGTGTGGGAGTGCCGAGGGTGTGCGAGGAGTTGGAGAGGGTAGACAATTAACAATTAACATACATTATCGGGTCAAACGGGTCTTACGACCCGAACGACACGGGGGCGTGTCGTCTCCACAATCGTCGTCTCCACAAACGTAGTATGGTCAAACGGGTCTTGCGACCCGAACGACACGAGGGTTCGACACGGTATTCTTGTTCAGTCCACTGGACTTCACTCGCTCAGGCAGACTCAGTGCTTGCGCACCTGCCTTCGCTTCACGTCTCCACAATCATAGCATGGTCAAACGGGTCTGGCGACCCGAACGACACGGGGGCGTGTCGTCTCCACAATCGTCGTCTCCACAAACGTAGTATGGTGGGGGAATAGTGGAATCTAGTGGAATATAGTGGAATCTAGTGGAATCTAGTGGAATCTAGAGCAGAGTATGGTCAGACGGGTCTTACGACCCGGACGACACGGGGGCTCGATACGGTATTCTTGTTCAGTCCACTGGACTTCA
>CAVJQD010000008.1:0-35755 GCA_963651555.1 uncultured Clostridium sp.
AGTAGATGGTTGGCTTGAACGAAGGAGCAATGCGAGCATTGTGACTGAGAGAAAGGCAAGCAGATACAAATAAAAACCACAAAGCGCTCAAAAAGTGGAGAAACATCCCAATTAGTAACAAAATAACGAAAAGTGGAATTTTTAGAACATCCCTTATATTTTTTTGACAACGTATATTTGTCAATCTCTGTCACACTCATGGAATATTTGACCAATATTTGACAATATTTTTTTCCCCATAATTGTTTTTACGACCAATTTATGTCAATACGATGCAGTCGTCCGTTCAAGTTGTCCGTAGCGCAGGCGGTCCTGTATCCTTTTATGTGATTTTTTCACCACACTCTTGCGAGATCGAAAATAAACCACTACCTTTGCGCCCGCATCTTTGGGTGCAACAGATTTACTTATTGTTTAACTTTTTAACGTCTAAAGAACGGTGTCCGCGCCGGATGGATTAGACACATTGTTCCGTATGGAAGAAAACAAATCACTCCAGAACTTCGACTGGGATGCTTATGAGAACGGCGCTGCCGCTCAGGGTCAATCAAAAGAAGAACTAACTAAAAAGTATGACAACACGCTCAACGCCATCAAAGACAACGAGGTTGTTGAAGGTACTGTCATCTCTATCAACAAACGCGAAGTCGTAGTTAACGTTGGCTACAAGTCCGATGGTATCGTGCCGGCTGCTGAGTTCCGCTACAACCCTGATCTGAAGGTTGGCGACAAAGTAGAGGTTTATATCGAAAGCCAAGAGGACAAGAAAGGACAACTCGTTCTTAGCCACAAACAAGCACGCGCTGCACGCAGCTGGGACCGTGTTAACGAGGCTCTCGAAAGTCAAGAGATCGTTAAGGGTTACATCAAGTGCAAAACGAAAGGCGGTATGATTGTCGACGTCTTTGGTACTGAGGCCTTCTTGCCAGGTAGCCAAATCGACGTTAAGCCTATCCGCGATTACGATGTATTCGTTGGCAAGACCATGGAGTTCCGCGTAATCAAAATCAACCAAGAGTATCGTAACGTTGTCGTTTCGCATAAGGCTCTCATCGAGGCTGAATTGGAAGCACAAAAACTTGAAATCATTTCTCACTTGGAGAAAGGTCAAGTACTTGAAGGTACCGTTAAGAACATCACAAACTACGGCGTATTCATCGACCTCGGTGGCGTAGATGGTCTCATACACATCACCGACCTCAGTTGGGGACGCGTTTCCGACCCTCACGAGATCGTTCAACTCGACCAAAAAATCAATGTCGTTATCCTTGACTTCGACGAAGAGAAGAAACGTATCGCTCTCGGCTTGAAACAACTCACTCCTCACCCATGGGATGCTCTCGACGCTAACCTCAAAGTGGGTGACCATATCAAAGGTAAAGTGGCTGTCATCGCTGACTACGGAGCTTTCGTTGAGGTTGCTCCTGGCGTAGAAGGACTCATTCACGTTTCAGAGATGTCTTGGAGTCAACACCTCCGTTCTGCTCACGACTTTTTGAAGGTTGGCGACGAAGTAGAGGCTGTTATCTTGACTCTCGACCGCGACGAGCGCAAGATGTCACTCGGCTTGAAACAACTCAAACCAGACCCATGGGAGAATATCGAAGAGAAATATCCTGTTGGTTCGAAACATACCGCTCGTGTTCGTAACTTTACTAACTTCGGCGTATTCGTTGAGATCGAAGAAGGCGTTGAAGGTCTTGTTCACATCTCCGACCTCAGTTGGACCAAGAAGATCAAACACCCGAACGAGTTTACCCAAATTGGTGCTGAACTCGAGGTTGTTGTTCTCGATGTTGACAAAGAAAACCGTCGTCTCTCACTCGGTCACAAACAGTTGGAAGACAACCCATGGGATGCTCTTGAGTCTACCTTCGGCGTTGAATCTATCCACGAAGGTACCGTTGTTGAACTCACCGACAAGGGTGCTGTAGTCGCTCTGCCTTACGGCGTTGAAGGCTTCTGCACAACTCGCCACCTCCAGAAAGAGGACAAGACACCTGTTAAGGTTGACGATAAACTCAACTTCAAAGTTATCGAGTTCAACAAAGATGCAAAACGTATCTATTTGAGCCACCTCCGCACTTGGGAAGCTCCAAAAGAACTTTCTGAGGAAGCTAAGGCAAAGAAGGCTAAGAAAGAGACTGCTGCACAACCTGCAGTCGAGAAGACTACTCTCGGTGACCTCTCTGTTCTTGCTGACTTAAAGGCTGAGATGGACGCTGCTGCGCTCGAGAAACTCGCACAGAAAGCTGAGGAGAAGAAAGCAACTAAGAAAGCTGCTAAGAAAGAGAAAGCTGCTGACGAAGCTGAAGCTCCTGCTGCTGAATAAAAATGACAAGTCCAAAGTGACAAGTCAAACATGATAAGTCCAAATTCTTTCGTCAAGAAAGATATTTGCGGCGTTTGTAGGTTGGGAATTGCCTTGTAGACCAAAATCTACAAGGCAATTCTTTATTAAAAGAAGCCTCCGTTTGACCATACCACGCTGGGGACGCGGGCGCCTCGCCCGCGGATACTATGATGTAAGACCCGTTCGACCTTGCTTCGATTGTGGAGGCGTGAAGCGAAGGCAGGTGCGTATGCACTGAGTCTGCCTGAGCGTGTGAAGTCCAGTGGACTGAACAAGAATACCTTATCGAGCCCTCGTGTCGTTCGGGGCGTCAGACCCGTCCGACCATACTGCGCTGGGGACGCGGGCGCCTCGCCCGCGGGAAAGATGCCGTGTTTGTGGAGACGACACGCCTCGTGTCGTTCGGGTCGTCAGACCCGTTCGACCATACTGCGCCATGCCACCCCGTAGAGACGGTATTACCGTCTCTCAAAATCAACATTCCTGACAATCAATCCTTTAATTCATGTCAGCACACCGTAACCGTCCGTTCACAAGGTCTCCGTAGTCTTAACGACAATAGTTTTTCCTCAGTTTTTTATATTTTTTTTGACCATGAATTTTATGACCAATTAATGATAATACGCCGCAAGTGTCCGTTTAAGTCGTCTTTTAGCGCCGCAGTCTTGTGTCTTTTAGCACAACGATCCGTTGTCCTTTTATGACCAATTCATGTCCATACGGCGATAGCCGTCCGTTTACACAAGTTTTCGCCCCCGAATATCCTTTTTTTCGCCCCAAAACACACTTTTTTCATCGTTTTTCTCTCGAAAATAATTGCCCATTCAAGATAATTGTTGTATCTTTGCGTGATTTTAAGTGTAACCGCAGATTTTAATTGCGTTAATAGAAATATATGGTTGACAATGACAGAATTATTAAGGTGAATATCGATGAGGAGATGAAAACCTCCTATATCGATTATTCGATGAGTGTTATCGTCTCGCGTGCTTTACCTGACGTGCGAGATGGATTCAAACCCGTTCATCGCCGTGTGCTATTCGGTATGAACGAATTGGGCAATACAAGCGATAAACCAACTAAGAAATCAGCACGTATCGTTGGTGAGGTCATGGGTAAGTTCCACCCACATGGTGACTCTTCCATCTACGGCACCCTCGTTCGTATGGCGCAGCCTTGGGCTATGCGTTATACGCTCGTCGATGGACAAGGTAACTTCGGCTCAGTCGATGGCGATGGTCCTGCTGCTATGCGTTATACCGAGGCGCGACTCTCCAAACTGGCTGAGGAAATGCTCCGCGATATCGAGAAGGACACTGTTGACATGCAGTTGAACTTCGATGATACCTTGCACGAACCTACCGTCTTGCCTACACGTTTCCCGAACCTCTTGGTCAATGGTGCGAGCGGTATCGCTGTAGGTATGGCTACCAACATGCCAACGCACAACCTCGGCGAAGTAATCGATGGTTGTGTGGCATACATCGATAACCCCGACATCACCGTCGAGGGTCTGATGCAGTATATCAAGGCACCCGACTTCCCAACAGGCGGTACCATCTACGGCTACGGTGGCGTCAAAGATGCTTACGAGACAGGTCGCGGACGTATCGTCATACGTTCTAATGCCGACATTGAGACCGATGAGCACGGCAAAGAGAGAATCATCATCACCGAACTACCTTATAATGTAGTCAAGTCCGAGTTGGTGGAGAATATCGCCGCCTTGTCGAACGAGAAAAAGATTGAAGGCATCACAGGCATCAGCGACCAATCAAAACGCGATGTCCGTATCATCATCGAAGTCCGTCGTGACGCAAGCGCAACGGTCATCCTCAACAAGTTATACAAATACACGGCCCTGCAATCGTCGTTCTCCGTGAACAACATCGCCTTAGTTGGCGGACGTCCTTGTTTGCTGAATCTCAAGGACTTAGTGCAGAACTTCGTGGCACATCGTATGGATGTGGTAACACGCCGTACACGCTTCGAGTTGAAAAAAGCACAAGAGCGCGCACATATCATTGAAGGCTTGATTATCGCGGTCGATAACATCGACGAAGTGGTACACCTCATACGTCAAAGCCGTACGCCGGCCGACGCACAACGCGCTTTGGAACAACGCTTCCCATTAGACGAACTTCAGTCGAAGGCTATCGTCGATATGCGTCTCTCGCAACTAACTGGTCTGCGTATCGATGAGTTGCGCAACGAATACGATGAGTTAGAGAAACTCATTGCACACTTAGAAGAACTCTTGGCTTCGGAACAGTTACGGTATGACGTCATCAAAGACGAACTCATCGAGATAAAAGAGAAATACTCCGACGAGCGCCGCACCAAGATTGTCATGGCGGCTTCCGAGTTCAACCCTGAAGATATGTATGCCGACGACGATATGGTTATCACCATCTCTCACCTTGGTTACATCAAGCGCACACCGCTCACCGAGTTCCGTCAACAGAGCCGAGGTGGAGTAGGGGCAAAGGCAAGCGTCAGCCGCGATGAGGACTTCATCGAGTATGTCCACACTGCCTCCATGCACTCCACCATGATGTTCTTCACCGAGAAAGGTCTATGCTATTGGCTCAAAGTATATGAGATACCCGAAGGCAACAAGACCTCAAAAGGCCGTGCTATTCAGAACATTATCAATATCCAAAAAGGCGATAACATCCGTGCCTTCATCAATATCAAAGGCTTGAACGATGAAGAGTTCGTGAAGTCGCATTACCTCGTCTTTGCTACTCGCAACGGCTTGATAAAGAAGACCGCCCTCGAGGCTTATTCGCACCCTCGCAACAACGGTATCATCGCTATCTCCATGCGTGAAGACGACCAACTTATTCGTGTTGTCCTCACCGATGGCAAGAGCGAGATATTGATTGCCAGTCACTTAGGCAAGGTAGTCCGCTTCAACGAAACAACCGTTCGTGCTATGGGACGACCCGCAACAGGTGTGCGAGCTATCCAACTCGAAGAGAACGCCAACGACTATGTGGTCGGCATGATTTGTGTCGAGAAACACTCTCCTGAGACCGTCTTAGTTATCTCTGAGAAGGGCTATGGCAAACGCACCGCGCTCGATGACGAGAACGGTGAACCAATCTACCGTATCACCAACCGTGGCGGTAAGGGCGTCCGCACCATGAACCTCACCGACAAGACAGGACAACTCGTTTCCATCGATGCTGTGACCGATGACTTCGACCTCATGCTTATCAATAAGTCAGGTACTGCCATCCGTATGGCAATGTCCGATATTCGCGTCATGGGTCGTGCTACGCAAGGTGTCAAACTCATTGATTTACAGAAACGTAACGATACTCTCATGTTCGGTTGCATCGTGCCAAAGAACGAAGAAAACGAGAACGCTGCTGAGGGTAGTGCAGAAGAAAATAACGATTCTGCTAACCAAAATAATGAGAATGGCGCAGATTTTGCACAAGAGTCTGAAAATAACAATAACGAATAAATACTATGAAAAGAGTTAGTTTGCTTATCGCCATTGTCCTCATCGGCACAATGGGCTTTGCTCAGAAGAGCAACGTAAACAAGGCTAAGAACCTGGCTGCTAATACCGAAAACCCTGACTTTGTCGGGGCTCGTGAGGCTATCAAGTTAGCGCTCGAAGACCCTTCCACAAAGGACCTAGCTGACACTTGGTATCAGGCCGGTATGATTGGCTACAAAGAAAACGAGTATCTCTTCGCCAAATCAGCTTTCGGCGCTATCGACGACCGTGAGAAAGGTGAAGCAGTCATTGAGTCCTACAACTATTGGCTTACCGCCTACGACCTCGCGCTCATACCGAACGCAAAAGGCAAGACCAACACCAAGGTGCAGAAGTCTATCGCAAACAAGATGCTCGAGTACTACACACAGCAGGAACTGATTAAGTATGGTATCTACTTGAACGACAAACGAGACTATGCGCATGCTTACGACGTGTTCAAGTTGCACCTTGCAATACCCGACTTGCCCATGATGCAAGACCCGAAAATGCAAGAGAAGATGCCTAAGGACTCTATCTACAACCAATATAAGTACTATATGGGTCTGTTCGCTACGCAGTCCGAGATGCACAAAGAGGCTGTCGAGGTCTTCGAGCAGATGAAAGATGGTGATTATGAGGCTGTTTCGGTTAATCAGTTCTTGTATCAAGAGTATGTCGCACTGAACGATACCGCCAACTTCGTACGCGTACTCCAAGATGCTATCGTACGCTTCCCTGCCGAGCCTTGGTTCTTGCAGAACTTGATTAACTATTACATCTTCTCCAAGCAAGAGGCTACAGCTCTCGACTACCTCAAGACGGCTATCGAGCGCGAACCTAATGTCGCTCAATACTATCACATCAAGGGTAACATCGAGGAGGATATGAAGTTATACGACGATGCTATGGCTGACTTCCAAAAAGCACTCGAGATTCAACCTGACCTCGCCGACGCTATGGCAGGTATGGGTCGTGTCTACTTCAACCAAGCGGTGAAACTGAACGATGACGCCTTCTATATTCAGGACAATAAGGCTTATAAAGCCAAACTGCAAGAGGTCGACACTATGTTCAAAAAGTCACTACCTTACTTCGAAGAAGCACACAAAATGAACCCCGATAGTCGTGATTATATCGTCATACTCAAGCAGTTATACTACCGCTTCAAAATGGACGATAAATACAATGAAATGGAAACATTACTCAATCAATAATCCTTATTGAATAAAGAATCCTAATTGAATAAAGAACCCTTATAGAATAACAACGCAAGAGCCACTGTATAACCCATGCAGTGGCTCTTGTACTTTTATATTGGGGGCGCGGGCGCCTCGCCCGCTGATAGTATGACGTAAGACCCGTTCGGCCATACTGCGATTGTGGTGACGACACGATGATTGTGGAGACGACACGCCCCCGTGTCGTTCGGGTCGCTAGACCCGTCGGACCATACTGCGCTGGGGACGCGGGCGCCTCGCCCGCGGGAAAGATGCCGTGCTTGTGGAGACGTGAAGCGAAGGCAGGTGTGTAAGCACTGAGTCTGCCTGAGCGAGTGAAGTCCAGTGGACTGAACAAGAATACCTTGTCGAGCCCCCGTGTCGTTCGGGTCGCCAGACCCGATTTGGCATACTGTGTTTGGGGACGCGGGCGCCTCGCCCGCGATTTTATGACAATATAACAATCCAAACCATCACCACTCGCGGTTTTTGACCAATTAATGATAATACATCGCAGGCATCCGTTCAAGTTAATCAGTCTGTTAGTGTAGCGGTCTGCAATCTTTTTTAATGGTACTTTAATGGGCTTTAATGGAGTATATTGGGACTATCCGTGCAATATTTGAATCATATTTGGCAATATTTGTTCCAATAAATCCTTGATAATGTGTTATTAAACTTTTTAGACCTCAATTTTTTATATTTTTTTTGACCACGTATATTTGATAATATTTGTTCCAAAGCTTTTATGACTCATTCATGTCAATACGCCGCAGGCGTCCGTTCAAAACCAAGATCGCAATTGTCAAATTGTCAACTGTCCAATTGTCAAATTAAATTTCTCCCAATATCCTTGCAGGAACGAAAAAAATGCACTATACTTGCAGCGAATTAAATAACATCGAAATACTACGACAATGATACTCGATAAAATCAATGGTCCACTGGACATCAAGCACTTATCCAAACCGGAACTCCACACTTTAGCCGATGAGGTTCGTCACTATCTAATCGAGAAAGTGTGCAATCATGGTGGGCATGTCGGACCCAACTTAGGCTTCGTAGAGGCGACCGTCGCACTCCACTATGTCTTCTCTTCGCCTAAAGATAAGATCGTCTTCGATGTCTCGCACCAAAGCTATCCTCACAAGATCCTCACTGGCAGAAAACAATCCTTCATGGACCCTGCGCACTATGAAGATGCATCAGGATACTCCGAACCTTCCGAGAGTGAACACGACCACTTCGTCATAGGCCACACCTCCACTTCTATCAGCCTCGCATGCGGATTGGTTATGGGACGAGATCTCAACCATGGCACCGAGAACATTATCGCCGTCATTGGCGATGGCTCTTTGTCTGGTGGAGAAGCACTCGAAGGACTCAATGTCGCAGGCAACGAACTACGCTCCAACCTCATTATCATCGTCAACGACAACCAGATGTCCATTGCCGAGAATCATGGTGGGTTATACAAGAACCTGCAACTCCTCCGTGAAACCAACGGCAAAGCCGAATGTAACCTCTTCCGTGCTATGGGCTTAGATTATATCTACCAAGACCGAGGCAACGATATCGATGCCTTAATCGCTACCTTTCAACAAGTTAAGGATATCGACCACCCCATAGTAGTGCATATCAACACCCTCAAAGGCAAAGGACTTCCTTATGCCGAAAACAACAAAGAACAGTGGCATTGGTCCGTCCCGTTCGACATCGCTACTGGCAAACCTAAGGCTACTTCAACCGCTGAAGACTATGCTCCTCTCACAGCCGAACACTTGCTCTCCTTGATGCCTTCGCACCCCGAGTTGTTCGCCATCACGGCGGGTACGCCAACGGTGATGGGCTTTACCAAAGACCGTCGGGAACGCGCGGGCAAGCAATTCGTTGATGTCGGCATTGCCGAAGAGACGGCTGTCGCACTCGCTTCGGGCGCTGCTAAAAGAGGTGCAAAACCCGTGTGGGGCGTGTATAGCACTTTCATACAACGAACTTACGATCAACTGCAACAAGACCTCTGTATCAACAACAACCCCGCACTCATCATGGTCTTTTGGGGTGGGATTGAGAGCATGAACGATGTGACGCACACTTGTCTCTACGACATTCCACTCCTTTGCAACATACCTAACCTCATCTATCTTGCGCCATCGTGCCGTGAAGAGTATTTCGCCATGATAGATTGGGCCATCGCCTATCGTGAACACCCCGTCGCAATACGCGTACCCGTCAATGGCGTCATCCGCCGAAAAACAGAGGTAGAGAACGTCGAATGGGATAAACCTCAATACGAAATAGTGCAACAAGGTTCGCAAGTAGCATTGCTTGGCTTAGGCGCATATCTGCCTTTGGCACAGCAAGTTGCTGAACTACTGCAACAACATCATATTCAGGCTACTGTCATTAATCCGCGTATCATCACCGCTCTCGACACCGAAACCCTCGATGCCCTCAAACGCAATCATAACCTCGTGGTAACGCTCGAAGACGGACAAGTCGATGGAGGTTGGGGCGAGAAAGTGGCGCGATATTATGCCGACTCATCCATGCACGTATTAGTTCGTGGCGAACGCAAACACTTCGAAGACCGTTACGATGTCCATGAACTTCTATCAATCAACCATTTATTACCAGAACAAATAGTAAACGATATACTAAAATCCATAATTCATTAATCATGAAAAAGTATAATTTCAATGCAGGACCAAGTATCCTGCCGCAAGAGGTCATCAAACAAACAGCAGAAGCCGTTATCGACTTCCAAGGTGAAGGTTTGTCCGTTCTCGAAATCTCACACCGTGCTAAGTACTTCCAACCCGTTGTAGATGAGGCAGAAGCACTCATGAAAGAACTACTCGGTGTCCCAGAAGGCTACCGTGTCCTCTTCCTCGGTGGCGGTGCCAGCCTGCAGTTCTGCATGGTCCCCTACAACTTCTTAGAGCACAAAGCCGCATACCTCAATACTGGCGTGTGGAGCAAGAAAGCCATCAAAGAGGCCAAAGGCTTTGGAGAAGTCGAAACCGTTGCAGAATCAACCAATACCATTCCAGAAAGCTACGACATCCCACAAGATGCTGATTATTTCCATATTACGACCAACAACACTATCTATGGCACCGAGATAAGCAACCGCAAACTGCAAGATATCTATGCCAAGAAAGGCAATGTGCGACTCATCGCCGATATGTCGTCCGACATCTTGAGTCGACCTATCGATGTCAGCCAATATGACCTTATATATGGTGGCGCACAGAAGAACATCGCCCCCGCAGGCGTCACCTTCGTCATCGTTAAAGAATCTGCACTCGGCCATGTAAGTCGCTATATACCAACCATGCTCAACTACCAAACCCATGTCGATGGCGGTTCAATGTTCAATACACCTCCTGTATTGCCTATCTACACAGCCGTCCTCACATTGCGCTGGCTGAAAGCCAACGGTGGTGTTGCATGGATAGATAAACGTAATCAACAGAAAGCCGATCTCCTCTACGATTGCCTCGACCACTCGAAGATGTTCGTTCCAACCATTCTCAATAAAGAGGATCGTTCACGCATGAATATATGCTTCGTGCCGAAACCTGAGTTCGAAGACAAGAAAGACGATTTCTTCGCTTTCGCCACCGAACGCGGTATGGTCGGCATCAAAGGTCATCGTCTCGTCGGAGGCTTCCGTGCTTCGTGTTATAACGCTATGGACCTCGATGGCGTACAAGCCCTCGTCGACTGCATCCACGACTACGAGAAAAAACTCTAATCTCGCTGATTATATACTGATCAGTCGCTGATCAGTATATGATCAGTACCTACAATTACCACAGAATTGCCAAAGGATCAACACAGAATCACCACAAAATTATGGAAAGATTTTATGAGAATCCTATTAGGGAAAACAAACCAAATTCCGTGTTTTATACAACATTAATCAAACCTATGAAAGTACTTATTGCAACCCAGAAGCCATTTGCACCCATCGCTGTCGATGGCATTCGCCAAGTAATAGAGAAGGCTGGACACACCTTCTCCCTATTAGAAAAATACAATGACAAACAGCAGTTGCTATCATCTGCCTCCGATGCCGATGCAATCATCGTTCGTTCCGACATAGTTGACGCCGAAGTCTTCGATGCTGCACCCAACCTTAAGATAATCGTTCGCGCAGGAGCCGGCTACGATAACATAGACCTCAACGCAGCATCTGCCCACAATGTCGTTGTCATGAACACACCAGGACAAAACTCTAACGCAGTAGCTGAGCTAGCATTAGGCTTGATGGTCTATGCAGTTCGCAACTTTTACAACGGCACTAGCGGTACTGAACTCAAAGGAAAACGCTTGGGTATACACGCCTTCGGCAATGTAGGACGCAATGTCGCTCGAATTGCTAAGGGATTTGGTATGGATATATATGCCTACGATGCCTTTTGCTCCGACGAAGCAATGACCTCCCTTGGCGTAACCCCTGTCCATTCACCTGAGGAACTCTACAAGACCTGCAACATAGTAAGTCTACACATTCCCGCTACCAACGAGACAAAAAACAGCATCAATCGCGATTTGATTAGCCTTATGCCAAAAGACGCATTGCTTGTCAACACCGCACGAAAAGAAGTGATTAACGAAACCGAACTCCTACAACTAATGCAGGAACGCGCAGATATTAAGTATGTTACCGACATTATGCCCGCAGCAGATGCGCAGTTTCGTTCGCTCTTTCCTGCTCGCTATTTCGCAACACCAAAGAAGATGGGTGCACAGACCGCCGAAGCAAATACCAATGCAGGCCTAGCTGCTGCCAATCAAATAGTGGACTTCTTCGCTACCGGCAACACACGTTTTCAAGTGAATAAATAACCCTTATGGAAAAGAACAGCAAAATCTATGTAGCCGGTCACCGTGGTATGGTGGGAAGTGCTATTGTGCGTGAACTACAACGTCAAGGCTATACCAATATCATCACCCGTACTCACAAGGAACTCGACCTGTGCCGACAGGAAGCAGTAGAAGAGTTCTTCGCAACGGAAAAGCCTGAGTATGTGTTCCTTGCTGCTGCCAAAGTGGGAGGAATAGTGGCAAATCAGAATGCCTTAGCAGACTTTATGTACGACAATATGATACTCGAGATGAATGTCATACATGCCGCTTGGCAGAACGGATGTAAGAAACTAGAGTTCCTCGGCTCAAGTTGTATCTACCCACGCCTTGCACCACAGCCAATGAAAGAGGACTGTCTGCTAACCAGTGCCTTAGAGAAAACCAACGAAGCGTATGCCCTTGCCAAAATCTCAGGACTGAAATACTGTGAGTTCCTCAATCGTCAATACGGCACCGACTATATCTCTGTCATGCCAACCAACCTCTATGGACCTAACGACAACTATCACCCAGAGCACTCTCACGTGTTGCCTGCGCTGATTCGACGCTTCCATGAAGCCAAAGAGAGTGGGGCACAGGTCGTAACTTGTTGGGGCGATGGCTCACCTTTACGCGAGTTCCTCTATGTCGACGACTTGGCTAATCTCTGCGTCTTCCTAATGAATAACTATTCCGGCAACGAGACTGTCAATGCCGGTACAGGTAAGGAGTTGACTATCAAAGCACTCACTGAACTTGTCGCCAAAGTAGTCGGATATAAAGGTCGTATCGAGTGGGACACTACGCGTCCTAATGGTACACCACGCAAACTGCTCGACGTATCAAAGGCTGCTGCTCTCGGTTGGACATACCACACCGAACTTGAAGATGGCATCCGCCTCACCTATAACGACTTCCTTCATAACCCCATGCGTGCCGAGAGATAGCGTTGAAGATAGTTCGTATTTGAGATAAAAGTAGTATCTTTGCAGCGTGATAAGTATATAATATATTATTGCTTAAGGCACAAAAAGACGGTTAAGGAATAATATATTGTTAGTTATGAACAGATGAGTAATTTGAACAAAGAGAACATAGTAGGCATGTCGAATGCGGCTATTGTGCAGGCGCTGGGATTGCAATATCGCACCTATCGTCTGCAGGCACATTTGACGCAACAAGAGGTGGCTACTCGTGCAGGAGTGTCATTACTCACCCTGCAAAACTTCGAGCGTGGACAATCAACCAACATCACGATGGGCAACCTCCTTGCTCTCCTGCGAGTAGTAGAACAATTAGCCCCCATTGCCGATATCCTACCCGACATACCCATCTCCCCTTATGACTTAAGGAAGAACAATACTCTGCCTAAACGCATACGCAATGGAAAATGATGTCCTATCCATAAGGCTGTGGAAACAAGAAGTAGGACGTATCTATTGGGATGCGCACCTTCGTCGTGCCGTCTTTGCTTACAATGAGTCCTTTCGTCGGGGAAATATTGATATCGCTCCATTATCTGCGTCTATCTATTCTGTGGCAGCACAAAAACCAATATTAGGGAGTACTGAGAAACTTTACCAAGGATTGCCACCCTTCCTTGCAGACTCACTACCAGATAGATGGGGAAATATCGTCTTTGATAGTTGGCGGACAAACAACCACTTGCGAGCAAAAGACATCACTCCCGTAGACAAGTTGGCTTTCATTGGTAGCCGTGGTATGGGGGCATTAGAGTATGAACCTGCCTTTTCTCCCTTAGAACAACAAGCTGAACCATTACCTCTGACCAACCTCTATCGGTTGTCAAGGCGTATCTTTGAGCAACGTGCAGAAGTGTCTATCATGCCGGAAGAATCACTTACTCTTCAGAGTCTTTATGCCGTAGGCACGTCAGCTGGTGGGCAACACCCCAAAGCATTGATTGCTATCCATCGAACGACTGGAGAAGTACGTTCCGGTCAAGTAGATTGGGGCGTAGATTACGACTACTATATCCTCAAGTTTGCAGAATATGGTGCGTTCCCTACTACCCAAGTGGAGATGGCTTACTATTTGATGGCAAAAGAGATAGGAATAGAGATGATGCCCTCAAGACTGATAGAGGTGGATGGTGATATGCATTTCCTTACTCAGCGTTTCGACCGTCAACCAGGAAAGCGTGTACACATACAAACACTTGCTGCAATGTCTGAGACTGCTATCTCCTACGAGGACTTATTCTCCGTGGCACGGAGATTAGGTATCTCACAAAACGAGCAGCAACAATTGTTCTTACTAATGGCAATGAATATCTTAGGCGGTAATGTCGACGACCATACAAAGAACTTTTCGTTTATGATGTCGGAGAACGGACAATGGCATATCACTCCTGCCTATGATGTTACTTTCACGGTAGATTTAGACGGACCTTTCTATCTCAATAGACATGAGTTATCGGTATGTGGTAAGACATCGAATATTACTTCTACGGATTTACTAACTTTTGCACAAGAGAATAGTATCAAAGACGCTTCGTCGTTGTTGTCCAAGGTGCAGAAGGTACTGAGTAATTTCTCTCATTATGCGGTGCAAACTGCAGTTCCTGCACTATGGATTGATAGGATAAATAAGTATATCGACAAGTCAAGTGTAGAGAATTAGTGTTTTTAATGGAGATAAATAACAGAGATATAGAATAATAAAGATGAGGACCTTTTGGCTGATAGTATACTATGCCTTTGCTCGGCACTTGCCTAAATCGACGATGCCGGTACTTGGAAAGGTGGGATATCGATTGCGGTATGTATGTGCAAGGCATCTCTTTGCTGAGTGCGGCGAAGGCGTAAATGTGGAACAAGGTGCGTACTTCGGCAACGGAAAGAATGTTCGTGTGGGGAATATGGTGGGAATAGGTAAGGATTTTCGTATGCACAACCGCCCGTTGAAGATACATGATCGACTGATGATGGGCGAAGATGTGTTGTTTCTAGGGGGGGGGCACTCCTTCGCAAACCCCGATGTACCTATTGGGTCTGTCCCTGAAACAGAGGAAGAACGTCAGACTCCGCTTGAGATAATGGGGGATGTTTGGATAGGAACAAGAGCAATAATATTGCCTGGTTGTAAGCGAATCGGTGCTCATAGCATCGTGGGTGCAGGCGCAGTGGTGACGCATGACGTCCCTGATTATGCCATCGTCGCAGGCAATCCCGCGCGAGTTGTAAGGATGAGAAAGTGATGAAGCGCTCGAAAAGATAGTGATAATATTGCGTGATTATAGCGAGAATATAGCGAGTAGGTAGCGAAAAGATAGTGAAAAGAGAGCGAGAATGAAGGTACTTATAGTGGCAGTGGATAAGGGAGGGTGTTTTACTCCTTTCATTGAGGAGCAGATATCGGCGCTTGAAGGTGTGGGGATCGTAGTGTCACGCTATGGTGTTCATGGGAAAGGCGTACGGGGATATTTGCGTGAAATACCGAAATTGCGGCGGGTAATACGGGCAGAACATCCAGACATCATTCATGCACACTATGGTCTTTGTGGGTTACTCGCTGCTCTGGCTAACGGTAAACATCGCTCAATCAAGGTTGTAACTACGTATCATGGGAGCGACATCAATGATAGAAAGGTGCTACATCTTTCGAGGATGGCAATGATGATGTCGGATTGGAATATCTTTGTTTCACGGAAAAATATAGCAACATCCTTCGGTAATTGTGGGGTAAAGATAGGGAATTATTCGCTAATACCTTGTGGCGTTGACGCTACTGATCACCCACTGATCACCTACTCATCAGCAAGAGATCAGCTTGCAGATACGCTTCATCGACTCGGTATTGAGAAAGATACACCCTTTGTATTGTTTGCAGGGGCGTTCAAGAACCCCGTGAAAGATGCGGCTTTGGCGCAAGAGGTGATACGACAATTGGCACAAGACGGCGATGGGACAGCGATACCGTTGGTGGAACTAAGCGGATACAGCCGTCATGAAGTCAATCTGCTGATGAGTGCTGCACACTGCCTATTGCTGACAAGTAAGTCAGAGGGTAGTCCACAAGTGATAAAAGAAGCCTTGGCGTGCGATTGCCCCATCGTATCGGTTGATGTGGGTGACGTACGAGAACGCATAGAAGGTGTCGACGGTTGCTATGTGGCATCGTCTCGAGACCCACAAGAATTGACTAACTTGCTGCGAAGAGCCTTTACATTTACCCCCCCCCATCTCTTCGCAGACAACAACGAGTCCCAAAAGCCCCGTACGAACGGCAGAGAGCATCTACTCAGTATGGGATTGGACAACAAGCAAGTGGCACACGCCATTCGTGCCATATACAGCAGTTTGCTGTAAGTATTCAACAGTTATTCACTATTTTAACTATTCAAAGAGACTATATGCAGCATAGTCTCCCAATTGTCGTATGAAAGTACTTGTTGTTTGTTCTCGTCGTTACTATGCACCTTACACGGACTATGTGGCACCCTTCATCTATGAACAGATGGAGGCGTTGCGCGCAAGAGGCGTGGAGTGTGAGTATTACCTGATTGCAGGCGGTTGGCGGGGGTATCTCAAAGCCCTTCGTGGAATACGCAAAGCGGCTAAGACTTTCCAACCCGATATTATCCATGCCCATAGCGGACTGTGTAACCTCGTGGCGGTACTATCCCTCTTAACTCACAACTCTCATCTGCGCTCAACGCACAACTCTAATCACTCAACTAAGATAGTCGCCACTTTCCACGGCAGCGATGTGAATGCACGGTCGGTGCGATGGTTGTCGAAGATAGCCATGCGGCTTGCCGATTACAATATCTTTGTCTCGGAACAACTGCGGCATATTGCAGGCGATGTACCTCATTCGGCGGTGATACCTTGTTCGGTGGACACGACGTTCTTTCATGCGATGGATAAGGCAGAGAGTCGGCAGTTGTTGGGTTGGGAACAGGAGAAGACCTATATCCTTTTCTCGAAGGAGTTCGCCGATAGAGTGAAGAACTATCCCTTGGCAAAGGCTGCAGTAGAGAAGATAAGTCCTCTCTATGAGGGACATGGTGGCGTGGAACTCGTAGAGTTGTACGGCTATAATCGGCAGCAGATGGTGTGGTTGTATAATGCTTGCGACTGCGGTTTGATGACCTCGTTCACGGAGGGTAGTCCGCAGTTCATCAAGGAAGCCGTGGCATGTGGTTGTCCTATCGTGTCGACCGATGTAGGCGATGTGCGGGAGGTGATAGAGGGTGTGCCGAATGCTCGGATATGTCGGTATGATGCAGCGGATGTGGCGGCGCAACTGCAAGAAGCGATGGCAGTAGGGCACTTGACGCAACCTGCATTGGCGGAGCGATACACAAAGAATGTGATAACAGATAACTTACTTAAGATATATAACTCATTATGATACAAATCGTTCCATTAGAGTCGGGGTATTACGATGCCTATTATGCCCTTGTGCAGTCAACGGCTTGGGGTAACCCGATGTTGCCGATGCAGTACAATAGTTCGCTATGGGGTATGGTGCTGCTTGATGACGGGGCTGTCGTTGGCGGTTGGGTAGGGACACTTCGTGGCGACAAACGCTTGGTGCGGCTATTGGCGAAGTCGGTCTACTTCGATAGTTATCCTGTCTTTGCAACGACGGAGGTAGAGAACGGCTATGCCGATAAACTGTTGGACGCCGTTCGAGACTATGCCCATGCCTCAAAGGTCATCATGCTGAACTTGACGCATTGGGTAAGAGGGAACGGCTTGACGGTGGATAAGCCAGAAGATAACGCCACATTTGTGTACGACTTGTCTACTCCGCTTGAAGACTTGTATGCTAAATTAGATAGACTAAAGAAACGTACAATAAAGAAAGCAGAGGCGGCACAATTGGAAGTTAAGTTCTATTATAAGGATGAGGCTCTCCCTCATATCCAAGAATTCCAAGCGCTTCGTGAAGTTACCCAGCAACGTGCTATTGCACATAACTCCTCATCTTCTATGTTGCTGAAATCGGATGCCTTCTTTCATAAGATATTGACTGACTATGAGGCATACTTAGTAGCCGTTTATTGGCAGGGGCGTATGGTTGCTGCTGCTACATTTTTGTGTGGCGGGCAAACAGTATACGGACACATGGCAGGAAGTGATAGTGACGCTAATCGCCAAACAGGTTCTGGCACTTATTACTATTGGAAAGCAGTAGAGTATTTTCAGCAGAAAGGATTGAAGTTCTTTGATTTTGGTGGATGTCCTGTCAATCCGAAAGAAGATGACCCTGCTTATGGTGTCTATATGTTCAAGCAAGGCTTTGGTGCTGACTATGTGCAGAATAAAGCAGGTCGTATCATCATCTCGCCACTTCGTTATCGGCTTTTGCAGTGGGCACTGTCGCAACGCAAACTGCTTCGTATGTTTAGTAGTAAATTGTAAGAATATGGTGGCTCTTGTTCCTTATACCGATGCCGACTTTGAGGCAATGAACAGGTATTTCCCGCAGAAGGAGATACATAAGTATACCAATAGGGGGGGGTACGCAGTACTCTCATTATCAGGCATTTATAAGTCTTATTTCATGTTATTGAAGGAGAATGGTCCGATAGTTGGCTGTGGCGTTATCCGTCGGAAGTACAGTCGTGAGATATGTCGTTACTCGTGGTGGCTGTACGATATTTGGGTAGAGCCGAGTCTTCGCGGCAAGGGCTATGGTACGCAACTGATGCAGTCGCTGATAGATGAACTACATAGACGAGAGGTAGAAAAGGTGTATTTGGTAGTTGCCAACGACAATATCCGTGCGCAGAACCTGTACCACAAGATGGGATTTACGTTGTATAAGCAACTGCCGACGGACAAGATATTACGCGTAATGATATAGGGTTGGGGAGCGTCTAATGTCGGTCATATATCCATACCATTACCTTACCACTACCTTAGCACGTAAGAGGTATAGAATAGGTATAGAAAGAGTATAAGTAGAATATACACTGATTTACAGATAATTATGAGTATGAGATTATTGTTTACTTTGGACTATGAGATACATGGGAACGGCGATGGTAATCCGTTGGCGTTGATGGTGGAACCGACGTATCGGTTGATGACGTTGTTGGAGGAGTATCATCAGCACCTTATTATCATGGCTGATGTAGCGGAGATACTGTGTTTTCGGCGCTATTGGCAAGAGACGGGGCGCGATGATTTCCATGTGCAGGAGATAGAGACGCAACTGCAAGATGCATTGCGGCGGGGACATGATGTGCAACTGCATATCCATTCGTCGTATTTCCGTGCAAAGTGGGACGGGAAGCGGTTTGACCAATGTATTGAGGACTACAACATGGCGGCATTGCCTTATGAGCGTATCGACACGATGGTGGGGGAATGTGTAGTATACTTGGAGACGTTGTTACGTCCTGTTCGTGCCGACTATAAGGTGTGGCTTTTTCGTGCGGCTAATTGGAGTATGCATCCCACGCCGAATATCTATAGGGCGTTGGTGAAGCATGGTATCACGCATGATACATCGGTGTATAAAGGTGGTTGTCAGGGCGGTAATGTCTGCTACGACTATCGCTTGGCGCACGATAACCTGTTGCCCTATACGGCATCGGCAGAGGATATCAATGTGTTTGACCCTGAGGGCGAGATAACGGAGATGCCTATCTACACGGAGATGCGACCTTTTTACGATTTCATTAGTCCGATACGCATATTCCGTATGGTGCGGGCGAAGTTGCATAAACATAAACATGCCTCGGGGGAGGTAGGGGGATTGGGGTCTCCACAAGTATTACGCAGTGGAGTGACTGACTCGTCTGCGGATACGGGAACAACGAAAACTACTTCGATTACGCAAACTCCTTTGACAACGAAAACTACTTCGATTACGCAAACGACTATAGATAAAGCCGATAACCGTCGGTTGTCGTTACGCAGTTTCTTTGTGAAGAGTCCGTTGAAGATGGACTTCAACCAACTGCGGAGTCGGCAACTGATTGGTATGATGCAGCATATTGAACGGCGTGTGGGGAATGAGGCAGATGTGCCCGTTGTGCTGATTGGGCATAGCAAGACCTTTATCCCTTATAATGAGAAGACTTTGCGACCGTTCTTGGAATGGACAATTAACAATTAACAGGCGTGTTATGGTCAAACGGATTTGGCATCGTAGTATCCGCGGGCGAGGCGCCCGCGTCCCCAACCGAGTATGGTCAAACGGGTTCTATATTGACAATTGGACAATTTACAATTGACAATTGACAGGTAATAGGTATAGGACTGTTAGACAGAGGAGGATTTGGAGGGTGAGGATGAGGGGTAGAAGGTACTTGAATTTCTTGTGTTGCGTCTTGTGATGCCATAGTTTCATGCCACAGATAGCACCGATGCTACCGCCTACGATGGCAAGCAGTAAAAGTGCGGCTTCGGAGATACGCCAACGATGATGCTTCGCCTTGTATTTGTCGATGCCATAGACAAGAAAGGTTATGATGTTGATGGCGAGAAGGTAGATGAGGAGTGGAAAATATGCGGTCACGTGGTCAAAAAAATATAAAAAACTGATGGCGAAAAGTTTAACAACTCATTATCTGAAATTTATTGGAACAAATATTGCCAAATATGATTCAAATATTGCAAGGATGGTCCCAATATACTCCATTAAAGGGTCAGTTTTACTCCTTTAAAGCCCATTAAAGGACCATTAAAAAGAGAAATCAAAACGGACGCCTGCGGCGTATTGTTGTAAATTAGTCATAAAACATTGTTATAGTGAAGTTTAGAGACTTTATTATCTTAAAGTTTGAGAGACGGTATACAATACCATTTCTACGGATTATCATAAACTGATTATCATTAAATTAGGTGATTATCATTAAATTAGGGGTTTGGGGTGTCGGCAAAGAGGAAGCAGTTGGGGGTATGGGAATTGATGATGCCGATGGCTTGGAGGTAGGAGTAGATGATGGTTGTGCCGACAAAGCGCATGCCACGGCGTTTGAGGTCGTGCGAGATAGTGTCGGACAAAGGCGAGGTGGTGCGGTCGTACTCATAGACTGTGGTGAAGTCAGTGAAATGCCAAAGATAGCGGTCGAAGGTGCCATATTCGGCTTGTATCTTGATGAAGACTTTGGCATTGGTGACGGCAGCAGCAATCTTGAGACGATTACGGACAATGTCTTTGTTGTGCATGAGTCGCTCAAGTTGGAGATTATCGTATTGCGCAATCTTGGTATAGTCGAAGTTATCGAAAGCCGTTCGGAAGGCTTGCCGTTTATTGAGGATACATTCCCACGAGAGTCCTGCTTGAAAGCCTTCGAGGATAAGCATCTCGAAGAGTTGATGGTCGTCGTGCACAGGCTTGCCCCATTCGTGGTCGTGGTATGCGACATAGAGCGGATTGTCTATAATGCACCACGGGCAACGAATAGGAGCGTTGGCTTGCAGAAATGGTTCTTCGGCAGAATGATTCACAGTTTCACTTCGTTGATGAGGGGTTGACCGTTGGTGAAGTCGAGGATATTCTGCAGGGTAGTGGTGGCGATGTTATTGAGTGCTTCGCGCGTGAAGAAGGCTTGGTGGGAGGTGAGAAGCACGTTATTGAAACTGAGCAGACGGGCAAGGACATCGTCTTCGATGATAGCATCGGACACATCTTCATAGAAGTATTCGCCTTCTTCTTCGTATACATCGAGACCTGCGGACGCCACTTGATGCGACTTGAGTCCTTCAATGAGTGCCTCAGTATCGATAAGTCCACCTCGGCCTGTGTTGATGATCATGACACCTTTCTTCATGCGTTGGATGGCATCGGCATTGATGAGATGGTAGTTGTCTTTGGTGAGTGGGCAATGCAAGGAGATGATATCGGACTCACGAAGGATGGTATCGAGAGAGACATATTCGAGGTTATGCGCAGCGGCAAAGTCGTGGTCGGGATAGATGTCGTAGCCGAGAATGCGCATACCGAAGCCTTGAAGGATACGGATGAGCACCTTGGCAATCTTGCCTGTACCGATGATGCCAATGGTCTTGCCGTGCAGGTCGAAGCCCATGAGTCCTTGCAAGGAGAAGTTGCCATCGCGTGTGCGTGAAGCGGCACGAGGTAGATGGCGATTGAGAGCAAGGATGAGTCCAAGCGTGAACTCGGCGATAGCATAAGGCGAGTAGGCGGGAACACGGACAACGCGAATTCCGGCTTGTTCTGCGGCTTTCAGGTCGACATTGTTGAAGCCTGCACAACGAAGGGCAATGAGTTTGACTCCTAATCGTCCCATCTCGGCGATGATGTCGGGCGTGAGCGGGTCGTTGACGAAACAACAAACGACGGAGGCTCCTTGCACGAGGAGGATA
Source organism: uncultured Clostridium sp. (assembly GCA_963651555.1). Classification (GTDB taxonomy): domain Bacteria; phylum Bacteroidota; class Bacteroidia; order Bacteroidales; family Paludibacteraceae; genus Colicola. The sequence goes on from CAVJQD010000008.1 coordinate 22,240, forward strand.
TTGTCCATGGTGGGATGGGCTTTGTAGTACTTAATCTCGAAACCAAACCGAGGTTGGTTGGAAGCGTCGACGCTGTTGTTGATGGCGTCGAAGGTCTCTTGGTCGTACTTTTTTGTACCGAAAAAGGCTATACGAGGCATGGTTTTAATTAACAATTAACAATTAACAATTTAATAATTAACAATTTGACAATTAACAATTTGACAATTAACAATTTGACAATTTACAAGGTTATAGTCTTTGGAGTTCGATGACTTCGAGGTCGGAGATGCGGTCTTGGTCGATATTGAGGCGCAGGAGTGTTTGTACGGTATGTATACCATATTTTCCGGCGGCACCAGGGTTAAGGCACAGCATGCGTAAGGAGTTGTCGTACTGCACCTTCAATATATGCGAATGTCCGCAGACGAAGAGTTGTGGCGGATTGGTATAGAGTCGTCGCGCGATGGCGGGTTCATAATGCCGAGGGTAGCCGCCGATGTGTGTAAGCACCACTTCCACTTGTTCGGTGCGGAAGCGATAGTAGCCAGGTAGGTTATCTCTTACATCGCCATAGTCGCAGTTGCCATAGACGGCTTTGACGGGTTTGAAGGCGCAAAGGCGTTGGTAGACTTCCCACGAGCCGATGTCGCCTGCATGCCATATCTCATCGACTTGTGCGAAGTGCTCGAAGATACGTTCGTCGAGAAGCCCGTGGGTATCGGATAAGATGCCTATTTTCTTCATTGTTGTTTTTGTAGTTTCTTGATAGATAGGAGTATAAACAGGATGGCGTAGGTGAGGAACCACAGGATATCGCGGATATCGATAACGCCACGCGAGAGCGAGAGATAGTGTTCGTTGAGCCCAAGGCTCTTGATGACGAGTGATAGTTTGCCGTTGGCAAAAAGCATAGCCAAGCAGTCGAAGCCATAGAAAGCTAAGAAGCAGAAGATGAGTCCGATGATGAAGGCGATGATTTGGCTTCGTGTGATGGACGATGCGAATGTTCCCATGGCACAAAAGGCAGCAGAAAGGAATAGCAGCCCGATGAAAGAGCCATAGAATGCGCCTGAGTCGATATTCCCAACGGGCGAGGCGAGGTGGTAGACGAGGATATAATGAATGAGACAAGGGAGTTGTGCAAGCAAGACTATAGTCCAGACAGCCAAGTACTTACCCAAGACGATATGCCACAAGGGTAGGGGTTTCATCTTGAGAAGATGCCACGTGCCGGTCTGTTTCTCTTCTGTGAAGAGTCGCATACTGAGTGCAGGACAAAGGAAGAGGAAAAGCCACGGGCTAAGGCTGAAAAGACCATCGACTTGTGCATAACCCGACATGGGGATGTTGTATTCGCCAGGGATGACCCAAAGGAACAAGCCGATAGTGAGCAGATAGAGTCCAATGACGATATATCCGATAGGGGTTGAGAAGTAGTAACGAAGTTCTTTCTTATAGATAGACCACATATATATTAAGATGTTATTTGTTCACAGGTTTCACTTTATATCCGGCAGCCCGCAGTTGTGCAAGCAGACCTTTCTCGCCACCAAGATAGACTGCATCGAGGCAGATGAAGGCATTGCCTTCGGCAAGGTATGTCTTGAGTCGTTTGACCCATTCTTTGTTTCGTTGGCAATAGACGGTATAGTCGGAATAGGAATGCGTAGAGCGATTGTCGGGTGCTTGGATGTCGTAAGCTATTTGTGTGAGTTGGCCCATCTTGTAGGCCTCGAGTAGGTTCTTTTCGAGTCGAATCTCGCGTTCGGGGTACTCAATGATAGATAGCAATTCTTTGCATTGCCAATGAAAAGGCTCACGGTCGAAGAGCATATAGAGGGTCTCGCCTATATCGTCTAAGGCATAGATGGGGGTATAGGTAGTGGCAGCCACGGTTTGGAAGAAGACTTCGGAACTGCGGTTGGGGTCATAGTTTAGCCACTTGGTTAACAGTTCGTTACGATAGAGTTCGGTGAGATAGGACGGCTTCATTCGTCCCACTTTGTCAATAGAGAGATTGAGGTTGGTTCGCAGGCCGTTATCGATGGTTTGCAGTTCCTCGGGCGTATACTCTTGTTGGAGGGAGAGCGAGTCAGGTAGGAGGGCCGCTTGCTTGAGTACATTGGTTGTCTCGAAGTCGTATAGCGCCATCTCGGTGATGATTTTGTTGCAGCGACCATAGACCTTGAAGAGATTGGGAATAGAATCGAGGAAAGTGATGTCGCACAGCCGATTGGTGGCAAGGATATAGGACTTGGCTTCGGTGTTGTTGCCCGAGATGGCATAGAGCAGTTGTGCCTGCACGTTGGCGGCAAGCAGGAAACACGCAAGAATGGTTATATATAGTCTTTTGGCTGTTGTCATTGGAAACGCGTTATGAGGTTATATGCTTGATAGATACCAAGTTCGCCTGCTTTACTGAGGTCGGCGAGTCCTGCTTCAATCTCATCGATGAAGAAATGTGTGAGTCCACGGTTGAAGTAGGCTTCGGCGAAGTCGGAATCGGCATTGATGGCGAGGGTATAATAATTGAGTGCAGCGCGATAGTCTTTTTGCAGACAGAGGATATTGGCTTTGTTGTAGTAAGCAAAGGCGAAGTCGGGTAGGAGTATGATTACTTGGTCGAGGTCACGCAAGATGAACTCGCAGTCTAACTTGATGGAGGTGAGGTATTCGTCTTGCGGGTTATTGGAAGCGGAGGACTGTACGTTATGTCGCTTATACTCAAGGAGATTGTATCGCCAATTTGCTCGGCAGAAATAGGCAATGGCGAGAGAGGAGTTCTGCATGAGGACTTTGTTGCAGTCTTCGATGGCGGACGAATAGTCTTGTACGATAGCGAACTCGATGGCACGTGCGAAGAGCAAGTCGGCATTGTTAGGGTCGGTATCGAGGCGTTCGGAGAGCGAGGTAATCATGTTGAAGTGTGCATCGACGGACTCGGCAGTGAGTGGTATCTCTTGCACGCCAAGCAAGAGATTGGCAGGAAGGATATGCCGTTGGTTGTACTCATCGATGGCGTGATGGGTATAGTTGGTATGGCGAAGCGAGTTGTATTTGACATAATAACTGAGGACGGCATTAGGTTCGTTGATAGCATTGGCATAGCGTTTCTGCACCGTGCCGCGTGACTCATCTTGATAGGGCTTCTGTTCTTCCTCTTGTTCGGAGGAGATGTTCTGTGCAGCCAATTGCGAGAACTCTTTCTTGCGGTCGCGTTGTGGTTGACTATCGGCTTGTTTGACATCGACATTGGGCGACTTCTGTGCATGTTGAATCTCCTCTTTTCGTTCCTCGAGGTCGTTGGCTTTCTTTTGGTAGATATAGGCAGTCTTGGTGTTGCCTAACGACTTCTCGGCTTGGGCTGCCAAGTAGTACGCAGGGAGGAAGTAAGGGTAGGTATCGATGAGTTTGTCGAAGTCAGCAACCGCATCTTTCCATTGCTTGAGATGCAGGTTGACGATGCCTCGTTGATAGTAAATCTCGGTTTCGGAAGGGTCGAGTTCGAGTGCTTTATTGAGGTCGTCTAATGCACGGTTGAGGTCGCCTAACTCGGCACGCAAGATACCACGGTTGTAGTAGCACTGCATGCTCTGTGGGTCGTAACTGATGGCTTTATCGTAATCGGCGAGTGCCTCACGGTAGTTATGGGCACGATAGTAGAGGATACCACGGTTGATGAAGTCACCCGACCAACGGCTGCCAAGGTTAATAGCCTGCGTGAGGTCGTACAGGGCATCTTCGTCGTTGCCAAGCATCATGTTGACAAGTCCTCGAGCACTCCAATTGGCAGAGTTTTGCGAGTCACCTTTGATAGCCATGGAGAAGTTCTCCATGGCGCCAAGGGTATCGTTCTTTGCCAAGCAGATTGCACCTTTCTCGAACAACAGCGACGGTGCATTTGGGTCACGCTTGAGGAGATAGTTGATGTCGGCGAGTGCATTATCATATTCCTCGCTCTTTGCCCGTACATCGGCACGGAGGAGTAGGTAGGTCTTGTTCTCGGGAGCATAGACAAGGGCTTCGGTGAAGTCGTCTTCGGCTTTCTTATACTCTTCGAGGTGGATGTAGACATAGCCTCGGGTGTAGTAGGCACCAGGGAGGAAGGGGTTGTTCTCGATGGCGTGATTGCAGTCGGATTCAGCACCTTTGTAGTCGCCTAATTGTATCTTGGCGATAGCACGATATAGATAGGGTTCGGCTAACCAAGGTTTGAGGCGGATGACTTGATTAAAATACTGAATACTAAGCACATAATCCTCGAAGTAAAGGGCGTTTCGTCCGATGGCAGTGATACGGTCGGTGTTGAGTTGGGCATAACCCAACGAAGAACAACAGAGCGTAATCACGCAAACGATGTATAAAACTACACGTTTCATCGGACTTTTATTTTATTACTTACACCCAGCGTTAGGATCGAACCAATCGGGTATATCGAACTGTTCGGTAGCCGAATAGCCAAGGCTCTCATCTGCCAAGACTTTCTGCATATACTTTGCCCAGATAGGCAGAGCCATGCTTGCGCCTTGTCCTTCCGCCATGGAGTCGAAGTGGATAGCACGGTCTTCGCCACCTACCCAACAGCCACTGACGAGCGAAGGTGTGAAGCCCATGAACCAACCGTCGGAGTTGTTTTGGGTAGTACCCGTTTTGCCGCCCATAGGCATCTGCAAGCCGTAGCGATAACGTACTCGAATACCTGTTCCGTGGTCGATGACACTACGAAGCATGGTTATCATCTTGTAAGAAGTCTCTTCGCTGATTACTTCGTGCATTTGCGGTGTGAAAGAGGCGATGATGTTACCGTTGTTGTCTTCTATACGGGTGACATAGAGCGGTTCTACACGAACGCCTTTGTTTGGGAACGTGGTGTAAGCATCGACCATCTCTTTGACGGATATCTCGCACGGACCTAAGCAAAGGCTGATGACGGGGTCTAACTGACCTTCGATGCCAAAGGAACGCATGAGGTTGACGAGCGAAGCGGGGGTATAGAGGCTCATGAGGTAGGCTGAGATCCAGTTATTGGATTGCGAGAGCCCCCATTGCAGCGTGACGGTATCGCCGATGTTGTTCTTACTGCTGTTTCGTGGCGACCAGTCTTTGCCATTCGCATCTTTGAGTGTGATAGGTTGGTTGACGGTTTTGTCGCAGGGCCACATACCTTCTTCCATGGCAAGGGTGTAGAGGTATGGCTTGACGGTAGAACCGACTTGACGACGACCTTTGTTGACCATATCGTATTGGAAATTAGCGAAGTTAGGTCCACCGACATAGGCTTTGACATGTCCTGAGTGAGGGTCCATCGACATGAATCCGCAACGGAGGAAGTACTTCTGATAACGGATAGAGTCGAGTGGGGATAAGACGGTGTCAATCATGCCTTTATAGGAGAACACACGCATCTCAACAGGGGTATTGAAAGCCGTTTGGATTTCTTTTTCGGACTTTCCTGCATTCTTCATGGTGCGGTAGCGTTCGGACTGTTTCATGCTCCGATTGAGGATAGCATCGATTTCTTCGGTTGTGAGGCTACGGCTGAAAGGCGCATAGGATTTCTTGCGTTTCTCTTTGAAGAACTGCTCTTGGAGGTATTGAATGTGCTCATTGACAGCCTCTTCGGCATAGGTCTGCATGCGCGAATCGATGGTGGTATAGATACGCAGACCATCGTTGTAGAGGTCATATTTGGAGCCATCGGCTTTGCGGTTCTTGTTGCAGAAACCATAGAGAGGGTTGTTATCCCACTGATTTTTATCGAGTTGATATTGGTCTTTGTTCCAAGACGAATAGTCGCTTTCCTTGGGTTCTTTGGCGGTAAGGACGGTACGCAGATACTCACGGAAATAGGGTGCTAAGCCTTGTTTATGGTCGACGGAGCGATAGTGCAGTTCGAGAGGAAGTTGCTGAAGGGAGTCACGTTGTTCGGCGGTGATACAATCGTTTTTACACATCTGCGAGAGCACAACGTTTCGTCGAGAGGTAGCACGTTCGGGATGGCGGATAGGGTTGTAGAGCGAAGGGTTCTTGCACATGCCGACCAACATGGCGGCTTCTTCTATCTTGAGTTTATCGGGAGTGGTATTGAAATAGATTTGTGCAGCGGATTTGATGCCGACAGCATTGTAAAGGAAATCGAACTGATTGAGGTACATGGTGATGATCTCCTCTTTGGAATAGAGTCGTTCCAACTCGGAAGCGATGACCCATTCGATAGGTTTCTGCAAAGCACGTTCGAATATATTGCCTGCAGTAGGGGAATAGAGTTGCTTGGACAACTGCTGCGTGAGGGTACTACCACCGCCTGCACGGCCAAGAAGAATGACGGCACGGAAGAGCGCTTTGAGGTCGACGCCTGGATGCTGATAGAAACGCACGTCTTCGGTGGAGACGAGGGCATCAACCATATATGGGGAGATGTCTTTGTATTCGACTTCGACACGGTTGGCACCTTTATAGTAACTGCCTAAGACCTGCATATCAGCCGAATAGACTTCGGAAGCGTATACGTTTTTAGGGTTCTGCAGGTCTTCCAAAGGAGGCATATAGCCAATCCAACCTTTGGAAATAAGCCAAAAGACAATGACGACGCAGAGTATTCCGACTCCAAAGATACTCCAAAACCAAACACTGAAAGTGCGCTTAAAGGTCTTCTTTTGTTCTTGTTTCATACTAATTTATACGATTATAAGGTTCTCTATTATTCTGTTTAGTAGCTCTACTCCATGGAGTGAGGCTATCAGGTGGTTGTTTTGTTGTATCAACAAGCCGCGTTCGATGTCGTTGGCGGCATGGGTTAGGCAATAGTTGCGTTTCTCATCGGACAGTTGCGAGAGGTCTAAGCCCTTGCTTGTACGAAGAGAAAGCATCACACGTTCGTTGTATAAATCGTTATAGGTCAGCACTTCACATTCGAAAGGCAGTTTGTTTTTGTTTATGCTATCGATGTATTGTGGCACGTTTGCAATGTTCCATTGGCGCGAATGCCCATTGTAGGAATGTGCACCTGCACCCACGCCAAGGTACGGGACATTGTTCCAATAGGCAGAGTTATGCCGCGAATAGCAATCGAGTAGGCAGAAGTTCGACACCTCATAGTGCTGAAAACCTGCGTTGTGGAGTTGTTCAATCGCCGTTTCGTACATCGCATTAGCCAAATCGTCATCAGCCTCTTTTACTTTTCCCTCTGCAAGCATCTTGCCAAACTGTGTATTTTTCTCGTAAGAAAGGCAATAAGTGCTGATATGTTGTATGTTCATTTTGAGGGCCTCTTGCAGGTCGGACTGCCACGTTGCAAGTGTTTGTTCGGGTAAGCCGTACATGAGGTCGATGCTAATGTTCTTAAAACCTGCTTGTTGCGCTATCTTGATGCAGTTCTTGGCCGTCGCAGCATTATGTCGACGACCTAACTTAAGGAGCAATGGGTCTTGCAGCGATTGAATGCCGATACTGAGTCGGTTGACGCCAAGGACGTGTAAATCATTGAGATAAGAGAGTGTCAAGTCGCTTGGATTGGCTTCTAAGGTTATCTCGGCATCGTTTGTCACGGAATAGTGCTTGCGAATGGTCTGCAAGAGGTATTGGAGTTGGTCTTGGGAAAGCAGGCTTGGCGTGCCTCCACCGAAGTAAACGGTCTGAACAACAGTAGGTTGCGGCAAGTAGTCGGTTCGTATCGTCAATTCCTTTGCCAACGCGTCGACATAGTCTTTTCTCCGTTCCAAGAGTGTGGTGGAGAAGAAGTCACAATAGCCGCATCGCTTGACGCAGAAAGGGATATGTAGGTAGATACCTGCCATGCTTTATTTCTTATTTTTATCTTTCCATAATAGGTTCATCCATTCGGTCATACGTTGCTCGGTAGGACTTCCTTGAGCCGTCCAAAAACGCTTACCCTCGATGGCATCGGGCAAGAACTGCTGCTCGACGAAGTGGTTTTGGTAGTCGTGGGCGTACTTATAGTCCTTGCCATAACCAAGGTCTTCCATGAGTTTGGTAGGTGCATTTCTGAGGTGCAAAGGCACAGGTAGATTGCCGCTCTGACGCACTTCGGCAATGGCAGCATCGATGCCGAGATAGGCGGAGTTGCTCTTCTGCGATGTGGCGAGATAGACCGTTGCTTCTGCCAAAGGAATACGTCCTTCGGGCCAACCAATCTTACTCACGGCATCGAAACAAGCATTGGCAAGCAGCAAGGCATTGGGGTTGGCAAGTCCAATATCTTCGGCCGCTGAGATAACCAATCGGCGAGCGATGAACTTAGGGTCTTCGCCGCCAACCACCATTCGTGCTAACCAATAGAGCGCGGCATCAGGGTCGCTGCCACGAATGGATTTGATGTAGGCAGAGATGATGTCGTAGTGCAGTTCGCCATCTTTATCATAAGCCAATGGGTTCTGTTGAAGGCATTCGGTGACGGTTTGGTCGTTGATGATAACCTCTGCATCGCCTGCAGCATTGACCATAATCTCCAATGTATTAAGCAGTTTACGTGCATCACCGCCTGCATAATGACAAAAACTGACCGCATCCTCAATCCTTATCTTTTTCGTCATCAGCCATTCGTCGTGTGTCAAAGCATAAGACAGTAATTCGCATAAGTCTTCGTCGCTCAGGCTTTTCAGTACATAGACCTGACAGCGGGAGAGGAGTGGGGTGATGACCTCAAAAGAGGGGTTCTCTGTGGTGGCACCAATGAGAGTGATGGTGCCATCTTCGACTGCGCCTAAGAGACTGTCTTGTTGCGACTTAGAGAAACGGTGGATCTCGTCGATGAAGAGAATGGCATTGCCATGCGAGAAAAGACCACCTTCGCGCTTGGCTTTGTCGATGACATCACGCACTTCCTTGACGCCTGATGTGACAGCCGAGAGGGTATAGAACGGTCGTTCCAAGCGGTTGGCGATGATGTGAGCAAGAGTCGTTTTGCCAACACCAGGAGGTCCCCAAAGGATGAAAGAGGAGATATTGCCACTCTCAATCATCTGCCTGAGGACGGCACCTTCGCCAACGAGATGCTTTTGACCTATGTATGTGTCTAACGTCTTCGGACGTAATCGTTCTGCAAGAGGTAACATAGTTACTTGGATAGATTAAGTAGTTCCTTAGCCTGACTGATGGCGGCTTCTGTGACATGGTTAGCGGAAAGCATCTGCGCAATCTCTTGTATTCGTTCTTCGGAAGAGAGTTGGCGAATGCTCGTTTCGGTATGTTGTTCCGTGTCGGTCTTATATACCTTATAATGTGCGTTACCCATCGAGGCTACTTGTGGTAAGTGGGTGATAACCAATACTTGGCGTTTCTTCGACATGCGTTGTATGATGGCACCCATGTTAGCAGCCACTTCGCCTGAGATACCCGTGTCAATCTCATCGAAGACGAGGGTAGGTAGGTTGGCTTCGTTGGCAATCAGCTCCTTGATACACAGCATGATACGTGATGTCTCACCACCCGAAGCCACTGAAGCGATAGGTTGCGGTTGTTGGTTCTTATTGGCAGCAAAGAGAAACTGAATATCGTCTTTGCCATCGATGTCGTAGTTGGTGCGTTCGGCAATCTGCACGACCATCTGTGCATGCTTGATGCCAAGGGTAACTAACTCGTCGACTACACTCTTCTCGATGCTTGCTTGTACATTATTACGGGTCTTCGTTAGCACCGCTGCTGCTTGTTCTAATTCGGACTTGCAGGCACGAAGAGTATCTTGTAATGTCTTAATATCTCCTTCGTAAGACTCGAGGGCATGCATTTGCGATGCAAAGTCGTCTCGGATGGTTATGAGTTCGGCTACGGATTTGACTCGATGTTTCTGCATGAGGGTGTTGAGTAGGTCGAGTCGTTCGCTGACGCGAGCCTGCGCTTGAGGGTCAAACTCGGTGTTTTCGGAGATGCGATTAAATTCATCGGCAATGTCGCTCAACTCGATATACGAAACTTGCAGACGTTCGTGAAGCGAGTCGCCATCTTCGATATAAGGCACGATATGCTTGCACTCGTTTAAGACGGCTTGCAAGCGACTTAGCACGCCCACATCTTCGGGGGAGAGCTGTCCGAGAGCCTCCGACAGAGCGTTTTTTATCTCTTCGGTATGCTCCAAACGGCTCTGTTCCTGCTCCAAACTGAGTTCCTCATCGGCAACGAGTTGGGCATCTTTCAATTGCTGATATTGGAAAGCGATATAATCGGCATCTTTCTGTTCGCGTTCGGCTTTCTCTTGCAGGGCATGTAACTGACTCTCAAGGTCTTTGTACTTGGCCCACAGGGTGCGATAAGCCTCTTTCTCTTTGCTATTGCGCGCAATGACATCTACCACATAGGTCTGAAACTTATCGTCACGAAGAAGCAGGTTTTGATGTTGCGAGTGGATATCGATGAGGTTGTTAGCCAAGTCGTGGAGCAGGGAGAGCGCAACGGGGGTATCGTTGATAAACGAACGAGACTTGCCTGTGGCGAGCAACTCACGGCGCAAGACACAAGTGGGCGAATAGTCCAAATCGTGTTCGGCAAAAAAGGTGTTCAGATTTAGATTGCCGACCTCGAACTCACCTTCCACCACGCATTTTTGTTCACCTTCGGTGATACTTTTGCTATCGGCACGGTTACCCATCAAGAGCGACAAAGCGCCCAAGATAATCGATTTACCTGCACCCGTTTCGCCTGTAATCACGTCAAAACCAGTCTCAAAATCGATGTTCAGTTCCGAGATGAGGGCATAATTTCGTATGTACAAATGCTTGAGCATACCGTTTCGTTTTTTGAATTCAATCTAATAGGCAAAGATACAACAGTTTTTTGAACTAACAAAGGATTTGCGCTGAGTCTCTATTTTCTTTTTCTACGAAGATAGAAATCGAGCACAATAGACCGGTGGGCAATGAGTTTTGGTAAGGCTATTACGGCTTTTTGGCTGTTGGCGACACGGTCGGGTTGGAATTCATTACGCAGATGAAGGAAGTCCCAACGTGCACGAACAACGGCACGTGAATTGGCGAATTGACCTTTCGCAACATATTGAAAGCCTGCAAGATAATCCATGAAGAAACGAACTATCCACACCCACCAAAGGTAGCGCATGGACATGTTCTTATAGAGCATCAAGAGGTTGTTGCGGAAGTTCAGGTAGGTTTTGCGTGGGTTCTCATATTGCAGCGAGCCACCGCCTAAATGGTATACGACACTCGTTGGTACGCACACCAATTGATAGCCTCTACACTGCAATCGCCAACACAAGTCAATCTCTTCCATGTGCGCAAAGAAACGGGCATCTAAACCGCCTTCTTGCTTATAAACGGCCGTTCGGATGCATAGACAAGCACCACTTGCCCAAAAGATAGGAGTGACCGTATCGTATTGACCTTCATCGTTTTCCACATAACTCAATATCCTTCCTCGGCAATATGGATAACCCAATATATCCATATATCCACCCGCAGCGCCTGCATGTTCGAAAGCGACAGACGAGACCTCGTGTGCATCGTACGATTGCTTGCTTTTGTACGACAAGATCTTCGGCTGACAAGCTGCGACATCAGGATGCATGTCCATGTAATTCAGCAGGTTATCGAGCCAACCTTCTGTCACTTCCACGTCGGAGTTCAGCAGTACTGTATATTCGGCATCGGTCGCAGCCAAAGCACGATTATACCCTTCTGCAAAGCCATAGTTCTCGGCAAACGGCACAACGCGCACATTGGCGAGCGTGGCAAGGTATGACAACGACTCATCGGTGGAGCCATTATCGGCAACTACGACCTCACAGTCAGGCAGTTGCGAATACTGCAAAACGGACGGCAGATACTGCTGGAGCATAGACACACCGTTCCAGTTCAATATGATTACTGAACACCTCATATCTTTGATTAGAATAGCTTTTTTGTCTTATTCCTCGTCGTCGTTGGAGTAAATGCCAATCGAGATACCATATTCGTACTCGCCTTCCATAATCAATTGGAGCTGTTCCTCTGATAGTTTGATGTCGTTCTTGGCTGAATTCTCCTTGATGTAGTTAAACATCTTTTCCTCGTCTATAGAAGCCTCTTCTGCGGTGTCCTCGTCGATCAATCCTTCCGCGTCGTAGTAATCGTAGATAAGGTCCAATACGTCCTGAATATCATCACGTTCCAAACCTTTGCGGTCTACCTCGGGAATGAAATCCAAGATGTAATCAATAGCATCCTCCTCATTGAATTCAATCTCATCGCAATCGTTGTTCATAAAAATCGAAAATTTGAAGTTAATAATACGTTCGTTCAAGATTTTCGCAAAATTACAAAATTGGATATTTCTACGCAAATCCACAGTAGGAAAAAATATGGAACAAAAAATAGAGTAGGGGAAAGATTGTGAAAATTCACAATAGTTAATTCACATAAATATCATAATTTAGCAATCAAAACACTTCTCATTACACAAAAATTAATATTGCATTGGCGATTTTGATTCACAATTAGTGCATCGTTTTCACAACAAAAAATGACCGATTCGGGTTTGAATAAGTACATTAAAACACGTTATAAAACGCAAGTTTTTACTTTTATAAAATGCTATAAATGAGTAGTTATAGAAAATATCTAAAGTAGCACTTTATTAAAACAAAGCAAAATGTCGGCAAATTTGTGAAATCGACCTCTATATGCTAATTATTTTATTGCTTTATGCAGTACAAATCAGCCACTTACGGAAAATATCTATAGTAAGACTGCCTATAATAGAATTACTTATCTTACAAGGTTTTAGAAGTTGATGTAGATTTGTAATGTGTATTGTTGAGTTTTTGCAAATGTTTATCGGTATATAAATGTGAAATATTCACAAAATAAAAATACACAATTAAATATTGTGGGATTGAAAAACATTCCGTACATTTGCAAACACTAAAATCACAATTGTAATATGGACGAAAAAGACAGATTATTGGCAGTTATACAGTCGGAGAACCTAACTTCGAAGCAGTTTGCAGATGAGGTGGGAATTCTACCTGGCACCGTATCAAATATTGTAAGCGGACGAAACAAACCCAGTTTGGATGTGATGCAGAAGATTTTGAAGCAATATCCTCAAATCTCGTCAGATTGGCTTATTTTGGGAGAAGGACAGATGTATCGTCAAAAATCCGATTCTCAGCCAACTTTGTTTGACGGTATCCAACCATCAGAAATTGACGCCACATCAAAGATTGAGTTGAAAGAATCGATTAGTCCATCTACTAATACACTTAACAATCCTCAAATCACTGTGCAGACTATCAATGAAACGAATGGTCAAAACCGGAATCAAATTTCAAAAAATCTGACACCGCAACAAATCATCCAGAAAAATATCCAAAAAATCGTCATTTTCTACGACGATGGCACATTCGATGAGTTTGCTAAATAGCCTGAGATACGCCTTTGGAAATTCAAGATTTTTCTTTAATATAATTCATAACATGTAAAAGACGCGACAAAGATACAACAATTTTATAATAATATGCAATAGAGACATTCATTTTTCTATCCGAAAAATTCACTTAGCTGAACCTATGGTGTCAGTGGTTATA
>CAVJQD010000009.1:0-35746 GCA_963651555.1 uncultured Clostridium sp.
TAAAATTCCACAAATCATCTCAAAAGCAATTTTTAGAACATCCCATAAAAAAATAGTGAAAGATAAGATGGAAAAAGTACGTTTTGCCGTTATCGGTCAAGGGCATATAGGTAAACGCCATGCCGAGATGATACGTCGCAATCCCGACGCGCAGTTGGTGGCAGTGTGCGATATACTGCCCAAGGAGGAGACTGGTTGTGAGGACATCGAAGTGCCTTACTTCCGTTCGATAGATGAGTTGTTGAACTCGGGTCTGGATATCGATGTAGTGAATATCTGTACACCGAACAGTTTCCATGCGCCTTATGCTATCAAGGCGTTGGAGGCGGGTAAGCATATCGTGATAGAGAAACCGGTGGCGCTGACCAAGGCAGCCGCCGAGAAGGTGCTGTTCAAGTCGTTGCAGATGTCTCGTTATGTGTGGTGCGTCATGCAGAACCGCTATTCGCCACCCTCGGTATGGCTTAAAGAGGTGATGCGTCAACGCTTGCTGGGACCTATCTATATGGTTAAACTCGATTGTTTCTGGAACCGAGATGAGCGGTATTATAAACCAGGCAACTGGCACGGCACGCAGGAGTATGATGGTGGTACGCTCTTCACACAGTTCTCGCATTTCATTGATATCATGTATTGGCTCTTTGGCGATGTATGCAATATCCGTGGTAACTTTGCCGACTTCAACCACCAGAACAGTACCGACTTTGAGGACTCAGGCGTGGTATGCTTTGATTTCATCAATGGCGGTATGGGTTGCTTGAACTACTCGACTGCGGTGTATGACACGAACCTTGAATCGTCGATGACGATCATTGGTGAGAAAGGTACTATCAAAGTAGCAGGACAGTATATGAACGAGGTGGCCTATTGCCATATCAAAGACTACGAGATGCCTGTCTTGCCTCCGTGTAACCCTGCCAACGACTATGGGGCATATAAAGGGTCGGCACAGAACCACCACTATGTGATCCAAAACGTGGTAGAGACGCTGCAACATAATGGTACTATCACCACGAATCTGCTGGAGGGTATGAAAGTGGTGGATATCATCGAGCGTATCTACAAAGTGCGCGACGAGCAGTGGAAGAAAGTAGGAGGTAAAGATAAAACATTATGATACAACGAATACAAACACTATGGCTATTGTTGGTGAGTGTATGTGGCATCTTGCTCTGCTGCATGCCTGCCATGTGCTTCTCGGCTGAGATAGAGGCAGAGATACAGAGCCTTTATGAGTTCCGTTTTGCGGGTATGTGGGATATGTTGAGCGAACCCTCGGTGCAGGTGATGTCGGTATGGCCTCTGGCGGTGCTGGAGGTAGTGATACCATTGCTGTCGTTGGTGATCATCTTTTTGTATCGGCATCGTGTCGTTCAGGCTCGCCTTTGCACTATCAATATCTTGTTGATGGTAGGGTATTATGCAGCCTTGGCAGTGTATACATGGAAGGCATGCTTAAAGATGACGGTCGATTGGCACCCCACGGTGTGGTCGTCGTTGTTTATCGTCAGCATCATCCTCTCACTGATGGCTATCCGTGGAATACTGCACGATGAAGCCTTGGTACGCGCGGCAGATAGGTTGAGATAGTAGTTAGAACAGATAATATAGTATCCTTAAAACTAATCAAAATGAAGGTAGAAACAATTATGCAGCAACTTGCTGCGAAACACCCGGGCGAAGCAGAGTATTTGCAAGCAGTCCAGGAAGTTCTCGAGTCTATCGAGGGAGTGTACAACCAACATCCTGAGTTCGAAAAGGCAAAGATCGTAGAGCGTATGGTAGAGCCAGACCGTATCTTTACTTTCCGTGTTACGTGGGTGGATGATAAGGGTGAGGTACAAACTAACCTCGGTTACCGTGTACAGTTCAACTCGGCTATTGGTCCGTACAAAGGTGGACTTCGCTTCCACAAGGCTGTTACTCCAAGTATGCTGAAGTTCTTGGGCTTTGAACAGACATTCAAAAACGCACTTACCACGCTGCCTATGGGCGGTGCTAAAGGTGGTAGCGACTTCGACCCTGTTGGCAAATCAGACGCAGAGATCATGCGTTTCTGCCAAGCATTCATGATGGAGCTGTGGCGTTGCATCGGTCCTGACCAAGACATCCCTGCAGGTGATGTAGGTGTAGGTGGACGTGAGATAGGTTTCCTCAACGGTATGTACCAGAAGTTGGCTCGTGAATACCACACAGGTGTGTTGACCGGTAAGGGTATGACATGGGGTGGTAGTATCCTTCGTCCTGAAGCTACCGGCTTTGGCGCTCTTTACTTCACGCAACACCTCCTCCATAAGGCAGGTAAGACTATCGAGGGTAAGCGGATTGCTATCTCTGGTTTCGGTAACGTAGCATGGGGTGCTGCCACTAAGGCTAAGCAACTGGGCGCTAAGGTTGTCGCTATATCCGGTCCTGATGGCGTTGTAGCTATCCCTGATGGCATCACCGATGAGATGATTGATTACATGCTGGTTATGCGTTCGAGCAACCGCAATAAGGTTCAAGATATGGCGGATAAGTTCCCAGGTAAGGTTCAGTTCACCGCCGGCAAGAAGGCTTGGTCTGTTAAGTGCGACATCGCATTGCCTTGCGCATTCCAGAATGAGTTGAGCGAGGACGATGCTAAGGAACTGAAGGCTAACGGCACATGGTGCTGCTGTGAGGTAAGTAACATGGGTTGCCAACCAGGTGCTATTCATTACTTCCAGAACAATGGCGTACTCTTTGCTCCAGGTAAGGCTGTCAACGCCGGTGGCGTGGCTACCTCAGGTCTCGAGATGACACAGAATGCTGAGCACCTATCATGGACAGCTCAAGAGGTTGACGAGCGTCTGCACCATATCATGCAATCTATTCACGAGCAGTGCGTTAAGTTCGGTACTCAACCTGACGGCACAGTAGATTATGTCAAAGGTGCTAACATAGCCGGCTTCATGAAAGTGGCTACCGCTATGCTTGAGCAAGGTATCATCTAAGACTTATGTATACCGACTTTCAAAAACACCTGCAGACTACTATCCAAGAGATAAAAGATGCAGGCTTGTATAAGAACGAACGGGTCATCATCACGCCGCAATCCTCCGCCATCAAGGTGGAGGGCGGCAAAGATGTGATTAACTTCTGCGCCAACAACTACCTCGGATTGGCTGACAACAAGGAGCTCATCCAAGCTGCTAAGGATCGTATGGATCAGCGTGGCTATGGTATGGCGTCTGTCCGTTTCATCTGTGGTACGCAAGACACCCATAAGCAACTCGAGAAAGCCATCTCTGACTTCTTCGGTACGGAGGATACAATTCTCTATGCTGCTTGCTTCGACGCGAATGGTGGTCTCTTCGAACCGCTGTTGACTGACCAGGATGCTATCATCTCCGATGCCCTTAACCACGCCTCTATCATCGATGGCGTACGTCTCTGCAAGGCTGTGCGTTACCGTTATGCTAATGGCGACATGGCTGACCTCGAGGAGCAACTCAAGAAGGCACAGGCTCAGCGTTTCCGTATCATCGCTACTGATGGCGTCTTCTCCATGGACGGCAATGTATGTCCGTTGGATAAGATCTACGAACTGGCACAGAAATACAACGCACTCGTCATGGTTGACGAGAGTCACTCTGCCGGTGTCGTCGGCAAGACAGGTCATGGCGTTACCGAACAGTACAACCTCCGTGGCAAGATAGAGGTGATTACCGGCACGCTCGGCAAGGCTTTCGGTGGCTCGGTTGGTGGCTTCACTACGGGTAAGAAAGAGATTATCGAACTGCTCCGTCAACGTAGCCGTCCATATCTATTCTCCAACAGTATCCCGCCAATGATTGCTGCTGCAGGACTCAAGACCTTCGAGATACTCACTCGCAGCAATGAGTTGCAGGATCGTCTGCATGCCAACACCGACTATTTCATCGGCAAGATGAAAGAGGCAGGCTTCGACATCAAGCCTACTCAATCGGCTATCTGCGCTGTCATGCTCTACGATGCACGACTCAGCCAGGAGTTCGCTGCCGCACTGCAAGAGGAGGGTATCTACGTAACGGGCTTCTATTATCCTGTCGTTCCGCAGGGACAAGCACGTATCCGTGTACAACTCTCCGCTGCACATACGCACGAACAACTGGATAAGGGCGTTGCTGCTTTCGTCAAAGTGGGCAAGGCGCTTGGGGTACTCAAATAACGCGATTATGTGTTGATTGTGTAATTGGACAATTGAAATATATCGTTGGTGTTGTTATCTGAACGACACAATAGAAAGTGTCGTTCAGATAATCTTGTCTGCTTGTTAAGAGATGTTTGGCTTTGACTTTTGAGAAGGTTGTCCTGAGGGCGTTGAATAAGGTTTTGCATAAATGAGAAGTTTTATGTACCTTTGCGCCCGTGTTTTGTTTGAAGCATACAAGGATGTTTGATGGATATGTGTTGTGTCGAACGATAGAGTACATAACCTTATAATACAGAGCACTTAACCTCATAATAGTGTGTAATGTTAGCAATAATAATCAATCCAAAATCGGGTAAGCGAGCCTATCGACAACAGCGCTTATTCTTGTTTAAACTACTGAAATCAAGGCATAAGCCTTTCACATACAAGGTGACTAAATATGCGGGTCATGCAATAGAGTTGGCTCGTGAGGTGGTAGAGAAAGGGTATCGTGAGATACTCGTATTAGGAGGTGATGGAACGCTGTCGGAGGTTATAAACGGCGTGATGTCGTCGAATATAGAGGGTAAGTCGGAGGTGCGTTTTGGTATCATGCCGCGAGGCACTGGCAACGATTGGGGACGTTATTGGGGTATTACACATGGGTATAAGGATGCTTTAGATATATTCTTTAATCATGGTCACGCTCAGCCGATCGATATAGGTTGTTTGACCTATCATCGTAACGGCGATGAGTATAAGCACTATTTCGTGAACTCGGTAGGTTTTGGTGTGGATGCTCGAACAGTGGCGCGTGCGCATATCATGAAGTATTATGTAGGAAGTCACCGTTTGCTATATTTCTTTGCATTGATTTCGGCGGTGTTCTCGCATCGCTCGCAGCAAGTGGAATTGTCGACCGAGAAAGGTTTCCTGCTTAGTGCGCAGATGTTTACAATGAATATCGGTAATGGTCCTTTCTCGGGTGGCGGTATTAGACAGAACCCTGACGCCGACCCATGTGACGGTATCTTTCATGCTATGTTTGTTCGTCGTCCAACCGCTCGGATGGTGTGGAAAGCACTTGGGCATGTGTTCGATGGCGGACTCAAGAACCTCGATTTCATCGATTGTTTTACAGCAAAGGAGATTGTACTCGATACGCCCAAGTATACGATGTTCGAGGCGGATGGTATCCTTGTTGATGCGTGTGGACCTTATAAGATTGAACTCTTGCCTCAGGCATTGCAGATGATTGTACCCGACGGCCGTAAGTAGTTGCGTATTATTATTAAAAAGGTTGCTATTGTTTCGTTTTTAAATCACTTTGGAGGCGTATATTGGGGTTTGGTATGATGATTGTTTGCGGGTGTAAATAGAATGGAGACAAAAACTAAAGTACCCAAAGGCGGATTGTTTTACCGCTTGTATAAACATTATGTGCGGTTTATGCATCATAATGTCTTTTACCGCCATACATACTATATCGATCAGCAGAACGTGCCCGAGCAGGGTGTGCCCGTGCTGTTTGCGTCGAACCATCAGAACTGTGCGAACGACCCATTAGCATTACTGTTGGGTCTAGAGAATGAGTCGCACCCTTATGTGGTGGCACGAGGCGATGTGTTTGGCAAGAGCGCATTTGTGGATAAGTTCTTCAACTGGATAGGCATGGTGCCTGCGTTCCGCTTGAACTTCGATGGGGCAGAGTCGCTGCAGAAGAACGAAGAGATGCTGCGTGTGACGGGTAAACACCTGCTTGAAGGTAACCGACTGATTATCTTCCCAGAAGGCGGACATCAAGACAAGCGTTACTTAGGAGAGTTCTCTTTTGGTTATACTCGTTTGGCTTTTGAGGCAGCCGCATCGGCAGGGTTCGAGAAGGATATAGTGATCGTGCCGTGCTGCAATCACTATTCCGACTATTTCGGGATAAAAGCCGATTACTTGGAACGCTTTGGCGAACCTATTCACCTGCAGCCCTACTATGAACTCTATAAGACGAAGCCTCGTACGGCTCAGCGTGAGGTGAATAAGTTGGTGCGCGAACAGATACAGCACTTGATGCTGAATATCACTGACTTGGATAACTACGATGCGATAGACTGGTTGCGCGAGAGTGAGTATGGTAGTCAGTTTGCAGCACAGCAAGGACTCAATCCGCAGTATCTGCCCGATAAACAAGAGGCTGATAAGAAACTGTTTGCTTCGTTAGAGGCAGCGAAAGAGCAAGAACCCGAGGCGGTGCAGGCTGTTTATGATGAGGCTCGAGACGTGATGCAGCAGGAGAAGACATTGCATATCAATGATGAGGCAGTACGGCGAGATGCAGGGTGGGGTAGGACATTGCTTAGTTTGCTGGCGCAAGTGATGATATTACCTGTATGGTTGGTGTCGCTTTATCCAAGTATCATCTTCTATACCTTCCCGTTCTTACTATTGCGTAAGGATAAAATGTTCACAAATACCTTGCGTTTTATCTTGGCGGTAGTGATTGGTTTTCCGCTGTTTATGTTGGCTACATTGCTCGTGATGGGACTGGTGTGGGGCTTATGGTGGCAGACTTTGGTATGGATTTTGTTGTTCCCATTGTTTGTGGATATAGCGTGGTACGACTGGAAGTGGATGAAAAGTACGGTTAAGGACCTGCGTTGCTTAATGAATAAAGATAAGATGACGAGCCTTAGAGAACAGCGTAAGAGACTGTTTGGTAGGCTTAATAAGTTAATAATGAAGAGATAAAAAGATATGAAAAGAGTAGTAATAACAGGTATGGGAATATGGTCGTGCTTGGGTAAGTCGTTGGACGAAGTGCGCGATTCCTTGTATAATGGTAAGTCGGGTATCATCTTCGATCCCGTCCGCAAAGAGATGGGTTTCCGTTCGGCTTTGACGGCAAAGGTTGATCTGCCTGACTTGAAGAAGGAGTTGAGTCGTTCTCAGCGTGCTTATATGCCGGAGCAGGCTAAGTATGCTTATTGTGCAACGGTGGAAGCGTTGCGTAATGCAGGTATTGACCAAGACTATCTGAATGCTCATGAAGTGGGTTTGCTTTATGGAAATGATAGTTCGGCGGACCCAACGGTTCGTGCTGTAGATACAATGCGTGAGAAGAAAGATACGACCTTGTGTGGTTCGGGTGCTATCTTCCAATCGATGAACTCGACGGTAACGATGAACCTTGGATGTATTTTCAAACTGAAGGGTATCAATTTAACTATATCAGGCGCTTGTGCTAGTGGTGCTCATGCCATAGGTCTAGGCGCCTTACTTATCCAAACAGGTCTGCAAGACATGATTGTCTGCGGTGGTGCTCAAGAGGTTAATCCTTTCAGTATTGGTTCTTTTGATGGCATCTCGGCATTCTCTATCCGTGAGGATGCACCTGAGAAGGCTTCTCGTCCTTTCGACCGTGATCGAGACGGATTGGTTCCTGGCGGCGGTGCTGCTACGGTTATCATCGAAGAGTATGAGCATGCTGTAAAGCGTGGTGCACCCATCCTTGCAGAGGTTATAGGTTATGGTTTCTCGGCTAATGGCGACCATATCTCTTCGCCTAATGTGGAAGGTCCGAGTCGTTCATTGCGTATGGCTATCGAGCGTGCGGGAATAGATATCCGTGAGATAGGTTATATTAATGCCCATGCAACCTCTACTCATGTGGGCGATACGAACGAGGCAAAGGCTATCTATAATGTGTTTGGTGACCAACGTACAGAGGTTACGAGTACGAAGTCGCAGACAGGTCATGAGATGTGGATGGCTGGTGCGAGTGAGATTATCTACTCGATGCTGATGATGAAGAACGACTTCATTGCGGCTAACCTCAACTTTGAGAACCCTGATGAGGATAGCGCTAAGTTGCTTATTCCCAATAAGCGCATCTCGAAGCATTTTGATATCTTCTTGAGTAACAGTTTTGGCTTTGGAGGTACGAATGCGACTTTGATTGTGAAGAATATGTAATTGTTAAACTTATAAAAGATAGATCAGATGGAAAGAAGTGAACTTATTGCCAAGGTAAATGAAGTATTGGCAGAAGAATTTGAGAAGGATGTTGAGTTATTGACTCCTGATGCCAATATCAAGAAGACGCTTGAGTTAGACAGTCTGTCATTGGTAGATATGGTAGCGTTGATCGAAAGTGAGTTCGGCGTTAAGATTGCTAATGGCGAATTGGCTCAGATACAGACCTTCGAGGCCTTGTATGACTACTTGGAGAGCCATATAGCCTAAGCGCTTGGAGAGTATGACAAACATACTTCTACAAGGCGACGAGATACTAAAACTTATCCCCCAGCGCGAGCCTATCGTGATGGTGGATAAGTTTGGTGATTTATATGAGGAGGGTGCATCGTCGGCACTGACTATCTGCGAGAGTAATATCTTTGTGCAGGATGGTTATCTTAGAGAACCTGGATTGATAGAGCATGTGGCACAGTCGGCTGCTGCTTTTGCAGGTTATGAGGCTTTCCAACAGAACTTACCTCCGAGACTTGGTTATATAGGCGAGATAAAGCGGTGTCGTATCAGCATTCTGCCGCAAGTGGGGCAGGAGTTGCATACCGAGTTGAAGATACTTGCGAGAGTGGGAGGTATCACTCTGCTTGGGGCAGAGGTAGAGGCTGCTGGGAAGCAGGTATTGGAATGTCAGATGAAGATTTTCCTTAAGGATGAGTGAACTGAGTGTCATATCGCGTGTGCGTGTTCGCTTCTCGGAAGTGGATGCTATTCATACGGTGTGGCACGGAAACTATGTTCAGTATCTTGAGGATGCGCGAGAGTTATTCGGGCAAGAGTATGGCTTGAGTTATATGTGCATCTTTGATAACGGCTGCTACGCGCCTGTATATGACATGCAACTGCATTATAGAACCGTAGCAACGGTGGGCGATGTGCTGTTTGTGAAGGCTACTTATCGTCCTACTCGAGGTGGCAAGATTGTGTTTGACTACGAGATACATCGTGAGTCGGACGATGCGCTTATCTTGATGGCAACCACAACGCAACTATTTACTACACAAGAGGGAGAATTACTCCCTGCATGTCCTCCTTTCTATGAGAATTGGAAGAGGGAACATGGACTGGATTAAGACAGTATGTTAATTGAGAATTATTATACGGTATTGAGTCGTCAGCATCAAGAGGATGCAGATGTCTTTCATGTATCGATGAATGCCGATTGTGCGGTGTATAAAGGTCATTTCCCTGGTGAACCTATCTCGCCTGGTGTATGTAATATCCAGATGATAAAGGAGTGTTTAGAGGAAGTGGTAGGACAGAGGTTATTGCTCGATACTATACAACAGTGCAGATTGACCACTTTGGTTACACCGATTGCTTATCCCGAGTTGGATGTGCGTATACAAGTGGTGAAGCGTGACACTGAGCGTGTATCCTTTAAGGCTCAGCTTGGGCAAGGGGAAGAGAGTTACTTGGAGCTGAAGGGAGAAGCGGCTATAGGTTAGTGGTGTGAACAATAAAGTTGTTATCATAGGTGCAGGATTAGGCGGACTGGAGTGCGCTTATATCTTATCGAAGAAAGGTTTCGATGTGACTGTGTTGGAGCACGACTTGCATATAGGCGGTTGTCTGCAGTCGTTTCATCGTGGCAGTGCACTGTTCGATACAGGATTCCATTATGTAGGCGGTTTGGGAGAGGGACAGTCGTTGCATGGTCTGTTCCGCTACTTCGGTTTGCTTGACTTACCTTGGCATCGTATGGATGAAGACTGTTTCGATGAGGTGATAATAGGTAATGAGCGGTTCGCATTCGCTCAAGGACATGAACACTTCGTAGATACTTTGGCTCAGTGTTTCCCTCATCAACGAAAAGAGTTAGCACAGTATGCTCAGTTCTTGCAGCAGGTGGGGCAACACCTGCCGGATAGTTTTCTGCCTCGTGATGCGAGTGATTTCTATTCCTCGTCTTTGTTTGCCAAGTCGGCTTGGGGTTATCTGCAAGATACTATCAGTGACCCATTGCTTCGTAAAGTGTTGTCGGGCACATCCCTTAAGATGGAGTTACGTGCCGAATCGCTACCATTGTATATCTTTGCGCAGATAAACAACTCTTTCATTGAGAGTGCATGGCGAATGCGTGGCGGTGGACAGTTGATAGTCGACTCATTGCGTCGGGCTATAGAAGCGATGGGCGGAACGGTGCGTACCTCGGCTACTGTGACGCATATCTATGAGAAGGAGGGTGCAGTCAGTGAGGTGGAGGTTAATGGAGAAGAGCGTATTGCGGCAGACTGGGTTATCTCGAATGCTCATCCGGCTTCGACATTGGATTTGATTGACGATTGTCCGGCAGTAAGGAAGGTATACCGCAGGCGTATTCATTCGATGGAGAATACTTTTGGTATGTTCACTGCCAATATCCGCTTGAAACCGAATAGTATTCCTTATGCTAACAAGAACCTTTTTGTGCACAGAGCAGATGCCGACTTGTGGCATCCGCAGACCGAGAAGGTGGAGAGTGTGTTGGTGAACTATTACTTGCCAACGGAACAGTCACAGTATGCTCCTTGTATCGACTTGCTGACGCCGATGCAATGGGGACAGGTAGCGCAGTGGGCTGATAAGCCTCGTGGACATAGAGGTGAGGATTATGTAGCCTTTAAGGCAGAGAAGACTGAGGAGTGTCTGCGAATGGTAGAGCCTTTTGTGCCGTCTATCCGTGAGGCAATAGACCATATCTATTCCTCATCGCCGCTCTCGTATAACTGCTATACGCTTACTTATGAGGGATCGGCTTATGGCGTGCGGAAAGACTATAATAATACCCTGACAACCATACTGACTCCTCGTACACCATTGCGGAACTTGTTCCTCACGGGGCAGAACCTTAATCTGCATGGGGTATTGGGCGTATCGATGACCTCGGTGTTTACTTGCGCTGAGATGGTGGGCATGGATACCTTAGTGGAGGATATGGATGTGAGACATTGGAGATAACTATAATAAACGATAATAATATGTATGCATTAGTAACAGGCGGAAGCCGTGGAATAGGTCGTGCTGTTTCGGTGAAGTTAGCACAGATGGGTTATAAAGTGATCATCAACTATATGTCGAACGATGTAGAGGCAGAGAAGACACTTGAACTTATTCGTGAAGCAGGTAGCGACGCTGAACTACTTAAGTTTGATGTTAGTAACACAGAGAAAGCGCAAGAAGCATTAGAGGGTTGGATGAAGGCTCATCCAGATGATTATATAGAAGTGTTGGTGAACAATGCTGGTATCCGTAAGGACAACTTATTGGTATGGATGGAGCCTGCCGACTTCACTAAGGTGCTTAGTACGAACCTGTTCTCATTCTATAATGTGACTCGTCCGTTGCTAACTCCTATGTTGCGCCATAAGTATGGTAGGATTATCAATATGGCATCGCTCTCTGGACTGAAGGGTCTGCCAGGACAGTGCAACTATTCGGCAGCGAAGGGTGGTCTTATTGCTGCCACTAAGGCATTGGCACAAGAGATAGGGCGTAAGAATGTCACCGTGAATGCAGTTGCACCAGGTTTTGTGAAGACCGATATGGTAGAAGGATTGGATGAGGCTGAGCTGAAGAAGACTATTCCTATGAACCGCTTTGGTGAACCGGAAGAGATTGCTGCCTTAGTGGGATTCTTGGCATCGAAAGAGGCTGGGTATATCACGGGTGAGTGTATCTCTATCAATGGCGGACTTTATTCTTGATTGGAAAATTGGACAATTGACAATTTGACAATTACCAATTGCTTTCTATAGTGATTGGGCAAAGAGCGTTGCTTCTTGCAGGAGTTCTGTCTTGCCGATATCCATCATGCGGTAGTTGGTTGGGATATAGGCACGGATAGTATGGTTCGTACAGTTGGCAACATATAGGTCAATGAGCGAGAAGCGTTCTGGAAAGCCTTGCATACATTGGAAGATGTCTCCACTAAGTACTTGCATGCCTGAGAAGGCGAGTCGGTGAAGGGAGGTCTGTGATAGATCTAAACTGCTTGGGCGTACTTCGCCGGTACTTATATTGGTCCAGCCGTGCATGCGGTTCTCTTCGTCAAATAATAGATAGCGTTTGGTATCTCTTTCGGATACAACTACTGTGGCAAGGTCGGTCGAACGGTGTGCTTGTAGTAGGGCTTTGATATCAATATTCGATAGTATGTCTACGTTGCAGGCGAGGAATGGCTCGTCGGTAAAGAATGCTTGCGCATGGCGTAACCCACCGCCTGTCTCGAGGAGGTTCCCTGTTTCATCGGAGATAGCAATGTGTATACCGAAGTTGTCGTTTGCTTGCAGGTAATCGACTATCTGCTGTGCAAAATGATGCACATTGACGATGATATCGGTTATACCAGCCTTCTTGAGTTGCTCTATTTGATATTGCAGAAGAGTCTTACCATTGAGTTCAAACAGAGCCTTGGGTTGCGACTCGGTAAAGGGACGCAGGCGTGTGCCTAAGCCTGCTGCGAATATCATTGCACGTGTAGTCATACTGATTGCTTATTTATTCTCTTTCACTTCTTTGGCTAAGAGATGGTCTTCGATGTTCTGTTCACGATGTATGAGATGTACCTCTACTCCGAACTTCTCATTGATATGTTCAGCCATCTTTTGTGCTGCATAGACAGAACGGTGCTGTCCGCCTGTGCAACCGAAGCATACCATTAGGTTACGGAAGCCACGGTCGATATATCGCTTTACGCTGGCGTCTACTAAGTTCTCTGCGTTCTGCAAGAAAGGTATTATCTCGCCGTCCTCTTCGAGAAACTGAATGACTGGCTCATCGAGTCCGGTAAAGAAGGTGTAGCGTTCATATTTGCCTGGGTTGTTCACGGCACGGCAGTCGAAGACGAATCCGCCACCGTTGCCGCTATCGTCGTTAGGTATGCCTTTCTTGTAGGAGAAACTGTATACTTTGACGACCAATGGCTTGCGTACATTGACCTCTTTGAATTGCTTGAGTTCGGTCATGTTACGCAGTACCTCTATGAGATAAGGATAGTCTTCACTCCCGTTCTGAAGCAGTTGGCGTAGGTTCTCCATGGCGAAGGGTATGCTTTGGAGAAAGTGGGGCTTCTTTTCGAAATACCCACGGAAGCCGTAAGCACCGAGTACCTGCAGTGTACGGAAAAGGACAAAGTGCTTGAGGGTTTCGTAGAACTCTGTTCTGTCAATCGGCATGTATTGCTCCATCTCGTCGAGGTAGGCATCGAGCAGTTCTTGCCGTAGGTCGGGGTTAAAGTGTGCCTTTGCTTGCCATAGGAAGGAAGCCACATCGTAGTAGATAGGTCCTTTGCGTCCGCCTTGGAAGTCAATGAAATAGGGTTCGTCGTTGTGTACCATGACATTGCGACTCTGAAAGTCACGGTACATGAAGGTGTTACTTGGCTTTTGGAGAAGGATATATGCCAGTCGCT
Source organism: uncultured Clostridium sp. (assembly GCA_963651555.1). Classification (GTDB taxonomy): domain Bacteria; phylum Bacteroidota; class Bacteroidia; order Bacteroidales; family Paludibacteraceae; genus Colicola. The sequence continues at coordinate 13,548 of CAVJQD010000009.1, forward strand.
CGAAGTCGTTCTCAAGTTTATCTTCCTGAAAGTCGAGTCCTGTTGCTTTGAGGAAGCAGTACTTGAAGTAGTTCAGGTCCCACTGGATGCTTCGTAGGTTGAACTCTGGCTGTGGGTAGCAGATGTTGAAGTTGAAGTTTTGTGCACCTATGGCTTGGAACTGTGCAAGGGCTTTCATTGTCTTGCGCAGCATCTGCTTCTCTCGTTCGCAGAAGACACCGGTCTTTCGTCCTTCGGCAATAAAGTCGAAGAGTAGGATGTCGCCTAAGTCCTCTTGGAGGTAGTTCATCTTGTTGTCGGAGCATGCAAGGACTGCGGGAACATTGAGTCCTTGTTGCTTGAAGTGGTCTGCCATATAGAGGAAGGCGGCGTTCTCGTCAGTCGAAGTACCTTGGACTCCTATGACAGATTGCCCTTCGCCTATTAGACGAAAATAACGACGGTTGCTGCCAGAGGCGGATAACTCTGTTTGTTCATCGGCGTTGTGACCGGTGTATATTTGGAATAACTGTCTTAGTGTTTGGGACATGTTTTGATTTGACAATTTACAGTTTCGTTATGGTTACCATGCGAATAGAGGGTAGTGGGACATGATGTCGTTTACCTTATTGCGAACAGTTGTGATGACTTGCTCGTTGGTTGGGTGACAGAGAACGGTGTCGATGAGTTCGACAATGAGTGGCATATCGTTCTCTTTGAGTCCTCTTGTGGTGATGGCAGGTGTACCAAAGCGCAGACCTGAGGTCTGGAATGGACTACGGCTGTCGAACGGTACCATATTCTTATTGGTTGTGATATCGGCTTCTACGAGTGCCTTCTCTGCTAGTTTACCGGTCAGTTCGGGGAACTTCGTTCGTAGGTCGATGAGCATACAGTGGTTGTCGGTGCCACCCGAGATGACTTTATATCCTTTGTCGATGAAGGCTTGCGCCATGACAGCGGCGTTCGTCTTTACTTGTTGCTGATAGACCTTATATTCGGGTTGCAGTGCTTCGTGGAAAGCAACGGCTTTGGCTGCAATGACGTGCTCGAGTGGTCCACCTTGGGTACCAGGGAATACGGCAGAGTCGAGCAGGGCAGACATCATCTTTATCTCGCCCTTAGGGGTAGTTTTGCCAAAAGGGTTGGGGAAGTCTTTGCCCATGAGGATGATTCCTCCTCGAGGTCCTCGCAGAGTCTTGTGGGTAGTGGATGTGACGATATGGGCATACTGTACGGGGTTCTTGAGTAGTCCTGCGGCAATGAGTCCGGCAGGGTGTGCCATGTCAACCATGAAGATTGCGCCTATCTCGTCAGCCACTTTGCGGATGCGTTCGTAGTCCCACTCTCTGGAATAGGCTGAGGCTCCGGCAATGATGAGTTTTGGGTGCTCGGTGCGCGCCACTTGCTCGAGTTGGTCGTAGTCGACCCGTCCATCTTCCTCGCGCACATTATACTCGAGGGCGTGGAAAATGAGTCCTGAGAAGTTGACAGGCGAACCATGACTGAGGTGTCCGCCATGACTGAGGTTGAGTCCAAGGAACTTATCTCCAGGCCGAAGGCATGCCATGAAGACTGCCATGTTGGCTTGTGCGCCTGAGTGAGGTTGGACATTGGCCCACTCGGCATTGTATATCTGTTTGAGACGGTTGATAGCGAGTGTCTCGCTCTCGTCGACGACCTGACAGCCGCCGTAGTAACGCTTACCTGGGTAGCCTTCAGCATATTTGTTGGTCAGTACGGAGCCCATGGCTTGCAGTACCTCGTCGCTTACAAAGTTCTCTGAGGCAATCAGTTCGATGCCTTTGAGTTGGCGTTCACGCTCTCGGCGGATGATGTCGAAGATGGCTGTGTCTTGTGTCATGTGAGTATAGATTAGTGTTTTGTATTCTTCTTTCTTACGGACCATCCGAACTTGCCGATGGGTTCGCCAAGTCGGAAGTATTCTCCGTGGTTGTATGCAATGAGTTTGGCTTTGGCAAGGTCGAAGGTGTCGGTTTGAGGGTCGATGAATGCCTCATCGGCTTGTACATTGACTACTTCGGCAAGAAACATGTCGTGGCTACCTAATGGAATGATTTGCTTTACTTTACACTCGATGCTGAGTGGGGCTTCGGCGATGATAGGTGCTTTGACCACGTGTCCTTGGACGGGGGTTAGGTGCATCTCTTCGAACTTATTGACATCTCGTCCACTCTTGACACCGCACCAATCGGTGGCTCTTGCTAAAGGCTCGCTGGTGAGGTTGATGACGAACTCTCCGGTCTGTTTGATGATAGGGTAGGAGTGCCGTTCTGGGCGCACGGAGATATAGCACATTGCAGGATTGGAACAGGTTGTGCCGACCCAACTGACTGTTAGGATGTTGTAGTTCTCTGGGCAATCGCCGCATGAGACCATGACGGCGGGTAAGGGGTAGATGAGTGTCCCTGGTTTCCAATCGACCTTGGTGTGTGCACTGTGTTTCGTGTTCATAATGAGAAGGTTATGAGTTCTGTATGTGTATGTTGGTTAGGCACTTGGTGTAGGTGCGCTAACTGCAGGCAAAGATAATGTTTTTTGTTGGAGTATGCAAGGGGATTGGTTAGTTCAGTGTTGAGGGTTGAGAGAAGGGTGCTTTAGGGGGCTTGTTTGATGGTTTTTATTTTTGACCATTAGTCAACCTTTTTAGTAAAGCCGTCAAAGTTGTTCGATTCCTAGGATAGTAAATCAGGAAGCATATCAGCTTGAAATAAGTAGGGAGAAAGTAGGGAGAAAGTAGCATAAGATAAGCTGTATCTACCGTGTATCTACCGTGTATCAACCGTGTTTGTCTCGTCATAGACCGCTGACATGCTCGGGGCAGGTAGGGGATAAATAGGGGGCAAGTGGCGGGTAGGTTGGGGGCGGTTATGTCCTGAATTTGGTTGACTACTTTTGAGACTTAGTCCTTGGGTGGGTTGACATGGAAGATAACTTAGGCTTGCGGTTGGTTGACAATCCTTGCGGAAGTGTTGGAAAATAGGCTCTTGGGCGGTTGAGAAAGTGGGTTGTTAGGGGATGAAAAACTTTTTTTTGCGGAAGTGTTTGCTTTGTGGTAATTATTTCATACCTTTGCAGCCACTTTTGTGTATTAGTCAATGCAGACGGAAAACGCATATATCATCGACTTAAATGCTTTGCAAACAGATGTTTGCGAGCGTGAGTATGATTTAGACGATGCGTTCTTTGCGCGTGAAGAGTCGAAGGATTTGCTTGGCGGAGACTGTAAAGCAAAGGTGAAGTTGCAGCGCAGAGGGGGTAGTTTTGTGTTGGAGATGCAGGTTAGTGGCGTTGTTCGCTGCGTCTGCGATAGGTGTTTGGACGAAGTGAAAATCCCGATGGACTGCGAGGAAACGCTGACGGTCAAGTTGGGTAGAGCGGTGGATACGGATGAGGATATTGAGTGGGTTGACCCTGCAGACGGGGAGTTGGACTTGGCATGGCTGTTGTATGAGTTAGTAGAAATCAATCTTCCTTTAGTGATACGTCACCAAGAAGGCGAGTGTAATCCTCAGATGGAGGAGCTTCTCCGTTCTCACCTTTGTTCGCTACCGGAAGACGAAACAGATAGTCTTGGGTCTTTTCCCGAAGCCTAAGGCAAAGAAAGAAATAATAAACAATAAAACAAATAGAAAGATATGGCACATCCTAAACGAAGACAATCGCACACAAGACAAGCGAAACGTCGTACACATGATGTAGCAAAGTTGCCAACAGTGGCAATTTGCCCAAACTGCGGAGCTAGTTACATTTACCACACCGTATGTGGTGCGTGCGGCTATTACCGCGGAAAGCTCGCAATTGAAACAGCCGCAGAGGCATAATCGTTTCATAGTTGTGAGATGAGAACAACCAACACATCAACTCTGAGCAGAGATTGCTTGGAGTTGTTGCTGTTGTTTGAGTTAAGTGTTTAGTATTGAGCGTTGAGAGCGGTTGAGAGTTGATAGTAGATGAAGGCTCTCGGCTGAGAACTACTGCATTATTAAATTGGAGATTATTAACTACTGCATAAATAACAAGGTATTATTCTTTTAGTATTATGAATAACAATGATTCAGAGTGGCAGTCATCTTCGAGAGGAAGAGGTACCACAGGAGATTCAAATTATCGTCAAAACTCCGATAGTCGTTCGGATAATCGTTCGGATTATCGTCAAGGTTACAATCGTAATCGAACCAATTCTTATTCGCATTCTTCGGATGAGCGTTATCAAGGCGGCGAGAGACGTCGCTTCCACTCTTCGGATGAGCAAGAGCATCGTTCGTATAATCGCTACAACGGTGAGGGTAATCGTTCGGAGGAAGGTTACCGTCCTCGTTATAACTCGGACTCGCGCGATGGTGAAGTTCGTCGTCCTCGCTTCAATGCAGAGGGTGAGAACAGTCGTCCTCGCTTCAATCCTAATGGAGAGAGCCGTCCTCGCAGGGCCCGTATTCAATCGGCACCTGCTGATGGAGAACGCTCAACGCGTTATGCTCGTGTAGGTTACTCGAATCAGTCGGAGGGTAATAGCCGTCCTCGTTTCAATGCAGACGGTGAAGGTCATCGCCCTCGTTTTAATGCGCCACGTCGTGATGGCAGTGTATATTCGAAGCGCAAGCAGATGGCTTATCACCAGAAGGAAGTGGATATGACAAAGCCTGTGCGCTTGAATAAGTTCTTGGCAAATGCCGGTATCTGTTCTCGTCGCGAGGCAGACGATTTTATTCAGGCAGGTATCATCACCGTCAATGGAGAGATAGTGACTCAGTTGGGTGCGAAAGTATTGCCGACTGATAAGGTGATGTTCCATGACCAGCCTGTGCATTCTGAGCATAAGGTATATATACTTCTCAATAAACCAAAGGATTGTGTGACGACAACCGATGACCCGCAAGAGCGTAAGACGGTGTTGGATATCGTTAAGAATGCTTGTGCAGAGCGTATCTATCCGGTAGGTCGTTTGGACCGTAACACAACAGGCGTGTTGTTGTTGACCAACGATGGCGACTTGGCTGCAAAGTTGACGCATCCTAAGTATGGCAAGAAGAAGATCTATGCTGCTACCCTCGACCGTGATTTAGAGCAAGAGTCTTTCGACGCAATCATGGCAGGTGTGCAGTTGGATAACGAGGTGATAGTGCCTGATGCGTTGGAGTTTACCCGCGAAGACGACCATCGTCATATCGGTCTTGAGATTCACTCGGGACAGAACCGCGTGGTGCGTCGTCTGTTCGAGAAAGTGGGGTATAAGGTGCTTCAGTTGGACCGTGTATCGTTTGCAGGACTGACAAAGAAGAATGTACCTCGTGGTAAGTATCGTTTCTTGACACCGAAGGAAGTGGCTATGCTTCAGATGGGTGCCTTTGAGTGAGATGAAAAGAAAGAGTCTCATAGTAATCAGTATGATGTGCTTGGCGTCGTTGACCGCAATAGGTCAAACGACGCAAGCATCTTATGAGGCTTATATCCAACAATATTATCGTTTAGCGCAGGAGCAACAGCGTGAGTATGGTGTTCCTGCAAGTATCACTCTGGCACAAGGCTTACTTGAGTCGGGTGCAGGTCGTGCACCGTTGGCACAGAAAGCGAATAACCATTTCGGTATCAAGTGTGCAAGCAATTGGACGGGGGCAACTTATACTCAGGACGATGATGCGAAGGATGAGTGTTTCCGCAAGTATAAACAGGTGGAGGAGTCGTTTCGTGACCACTCATTGTTCTTGAAGCGTCCTCGTTATGCCGAGTTGTTCACGCTCGAAGTGACAGACTATAAGGGTTGGGCACACGGACTGAAACGATGTGGGTATGCCACCGACCCTGCTTATGCAGGCAAACTGATCAAGTTGATAGAGGACTACAACCTGACTCAGTATGTCACTCTTGACGAGACGACTACTGAGCAGATTGAGAAGGTTGAAGAGACTAGGGCGGAAAAGAAAGAGACCGCTAAGAAGACGAATAGCAGTAAGTCTACTAAGAAAAAGAAGTCGCATAAGACTGCGAAAAAGACTACCACGCCACAGCCAGCAAGTGTGGATACTACCTCGACGACAATCTCAACGGTTAGACCCGCTAAGCAGAAAGCCTCGATGGGCAGTGTTGACTTGTTCGCTGAGCATTCGGTGAAGCGCATCAACGGTTGCAAGTATGTCGTGGCACGTGAAGGCGACACTTTCCAAAGTATTGCGGCAGAGTTTAATATCCGTACAGAGGCACTGTATCAGTATAACGATGTGAATAACAAATCGTACACCTTGCAGGCTGGGGATAAGATCTATCTGCAGATGAAGCGTCGTAAGGCGGAGAAACGGTATGCAGTGTATCGTGTTTGTCGCAACGAGAATATCTGGCAGATTGCCCAAGACAAGGGTATCCGTGTGGAGACTATCTATCGACTGAACGGCATTGCCGAAGGACAAGATGTGTCTATCAATCAAGAACTTCGTCTGCGATGAGAAGGGAGAATACAGAGGGCGTTGGTGCGGTTATCTTGCAGATACTCCGTGAACAAGGACTTGAGAAACCTTTCTTGGAGCATAAGGTGATAGAGGCATGGCCACGATTGTTAGGCAATATCGTGTCACACTATACGGGCAAGATGGAAGTAAAGAACGGAGTACTGTATGTGCATATACAGTCCGCTGCACTGCGCAGTGAGTTGTTTCTTGGTCGGCAGAAGTTAGTTGAGAAACTGAATGCCGAAGTGGGTGCCGAGGTGTTGACGGATATACGATTGCTGTAATATATCGCTTCTTTACCGACCACACTTCTTGCAAAAAGACATCGGATCGACAAGATCATTACGACTAATAGTTTCATTGAATGCTATATCCCAGCGATTTTGAGAATAAGATTAACTTCACGGTTATTCGTGAGTATCTATTGAAGCATTGCTCGTTTTCGATAGGCCGAGAGAAGGTCGATGCACTGTCGTTTGAAACGGATGTGGAGACTATCCATCGCATGCAATTGGAGACATGGGAAATGATGTGTGTGTTGGAGGACGCATCGCTTAACTTCCCCCGTTGCGAGATGCACGATGTGCGTGAGAGTCTCTCGCGTATTCGTATTGAGGGACTATTCCTTGAGGAACAAGAGTTACACCGTTTGCGCAAGTCGTTGGAGACGTTGCGACTGCTCAATATGTTCTTTGCGAGTCTGCCCGAATTGCGTTTCCCTGCATTAATGGCATTCTATCAACGCGAGCAGTTAGACGATTTGTCTCAATCTTTTCGCTTGATTGATAATATCTTAGACCAGTATGGCCAGTTAAAAGATACGGCATCGCAGGAGTTGGCTCGCATCCGCTCAGGCCTGATCCGAGCACAAGCATCTGTAGGCAGGACCTTGACCACTATCTTGCGTAAGGCGCAGGAGGACGGCTTGGTCGATAAGGATGTGACGCCGACACTTCGTGAGGGACGATTGGTTATACCCGTTTCGCCGATGTATAAACGTAAGCTAGGCGGTATCGTGCATGATGAGTCATCAACTGGTAAAACGGTGTATGTAGAGCCACAGCAGGTGGTCGAGGCGAATAATAGGATTCGTGAGTTGGAGGGTGACGAACGCCGAGAACGGATACGCATCTTGCTTCAGTGCAGCAATGCGTTGCGACCTCTGCTGCCAGTGTTGCAGGCGTCGCAGCAGTTCTTAGGAGAAGTCGATTTCTTACTCTCGAAAGCCGCCTTAGGCAAAGAGTTGCATGCTATTGCACCGCAGTTGGTAGGTAAAGCGATGATTGATTGGCGCGAAGCATATCACCCTGTGTTACTGCTCAATTTCCGTCCGCAAGGGAAAACGGTGGTACCACTTTCGTTGCGATTGGACGATCGGGACAGGATTGTGGTCATCTCGGGACCTAATGCTGGCGGCAAGTCGGTTTGCCTTAAGACGGTGGCATTGCTGCAATATATGGCGCAGTGCGGGTTGTTAGTGCCGGTGCGAGAGGACTCGGTGATGGGCTGTTTCAAGAAGATATTCATCGATATAGGCGATGAGCAGTCGATCGAAGATGACTTATCGACTTACTCGTCGCACTTGCGAAACATGAAGTATTTCGTCCGCAACAGTGATAATGATACCTTGTTGCTGATCGATGAGTTCGGTGGTGGCACAGAACCGCGGATTGGTGGCGCCATCGCAGAGGCAGTGTTGGAACAGTTGAATGTGTCGAAGGCAAAGGGCGTGATTACCACGCACTTTGATAACCTGAAGCATAAGGCCGAGGATACGTATGGCATCATCAATGGGGCGATGTTATATGACAGAGGGCAGATGAAACCTCTGTTCCAGTTGTCGATAGGTCAGCCTGGCAGTTCGTTTGCCGTAGAGATAGCGCATCAGATCGGGTTGCCCGACGAGATTATTGCACGCGCCAAGGAGTTGGTGGGTGAGGAGCATATCGATTACGACAAGCACCTGCAGGACATCGCACGTGATAAACGGTATTGGGAGAATAAGCGCCAGCAGATACGCCAACAGCAGAAACATCTGGAGGAGAAGATGGCATCATACGATGAGGCGATGTCTTCTATCAAACAGAAAAGAGCTGACATGCTGAAGCAGGCGCAGGAAGAGGCTGCGGCGTTGCTCAAGAAGACGAATGCGACGATAGAGAACACTATCAGGCAGATACGCGAGTCTGATGCGGATAAAGAGAAGACGAAGTCGGCTCGGCAAGAGTTGGCGCAATTCCAGCAGAAGGTAGAGACGCTGCCTATCATCAAGAAAGAAAAAAAACGTACTCGTCAGCAGACAACGATTGCAGCACCCACTGAGAACCACGCCATTACGGTAGGCTGCCGTGTACGTATTAAGGGACAGACGCTCGTGGGCGAGGTGATGGAGATGGGCGGTAAGCATGCAATGGTGGCTTTTGGTGAGATGTCATCGAAGGTGCCTTTGAAGCAATTGGAGTGGGTGTCAGCGCGTCAGGCAAAGAAAATACAGACAGAGCGGCCACATACTAATGTGAGTGACTCGTTGCGACTGAAGAAGTTGCAGTTTAATAGTCAGTTAGACCTTCGTGGGCAGCGTGCCGACGAGGCATTGGCATCGTTGATGAACTATATGGACGATGCGTTGATGGTGGGAATAGAGGAAGTACGAATACTGCATGGTACAGGTACTGGCGCACTGCGTGAGGTGGTGCGAGGGTATCTTCAGTGCTTGCACGACATCTCGGGGTTTCACGATGCGCATCCTAATGAAGGTGGAGCAGGGATTACTGTGGTGGAGATATAGGCCTCGTTGAGAGTGGAGTGTTTGGTGTTTAGAGAAGTGGAGCATCGTTGAGAGTAGAGAGTTGAGCGTAGTTTGGAGTCGTTGAATGTTGAGGTTTTGCTGTTGAGCGCATTGGATAATCTCGTGTATATTACATTTGAGAGTAGTAGAGTGCATAATGTAATTGCATCAAATTAGGCAATCTATAATAGCAAAGTTGTCATGTTATATTTGGAAATGAGTTTTCTCAATCACATATCAAGGTTTTTAATTAGTGTGGGTATTGTTTTTGCCGTAAAAGTAGTATCTTTGCTGCGTGATATAGAAAAGAATCATGGAAGTGCTTTAGTTATAGGAGCACGACTATTCAAAACAAAATAAGTGTGTATGATAGGTGTATTTGATAGTGGTTACGGTGGGTTGACAGTGTTTTCGGAGATAAAGAAACTCTTGCCGGAGTATGATTATCTGTATCTAGGTGATAATGCTCGTGCGCCTTACGGTACGCGTTCGTTTGAGGTGGTGTATCAATATACATGGCAGGCAGTGGAGTATCTTTTCAGTAAAGGTTGCAACCTCGTTATCTTGGCGTGTAACACGGCTTCGGCAAAAGCACTGCGGCAGATACAACAATGCGACTTGCCAAAGGTGTGGGCAAAGGATGGCAATACCAACAAGCGTGTGTTGGGCGTGATTCGTCCGACCGTGGAGAAAATCGGCGATTATACTCATACCGGACATGTGGGACTGTTTGCTACAGCGGGTACTGTGGCGAGTAACTCGTATCCGATCGAACTGAGTCATTTATACCCAGAACTGCAGGTCACACAGCAAGCCTGTCCCTTGTGGGTGCCTATCATTGAGGCAGGTGAACACGAAAACGCTGGCGCCGATTGGTTTGTGGATAAGTATGTTGGGCAGTTGCTCGATGCTGACCCACAGATTGATACAATCATCCTTGCTTGTACGCATTATCCACTGTTGAAGGATAAGATTCGTAAGCGTGTGGGAGATGACGTGACGCTGATAGCGCAGGGAACTATCGTGGCGCAGTCGCTACAAGACTACTTAAGGCGACATCCAGAGATCGAACAGGGTTGCACCAAAGGCGGAACAAGACATTATCTCACTACTGAGTCTGCTGATAAGTTCATGGCATCAGCAGGCATCTTTCTTAGCGAACCGATCGCTGCTCAGCATGTTGAGTTGATGTGACCGCTTCGATAATAGACCGCACTGCTTGCAGACAGACCGAGTTATGTACGATGTATGGTTACAAGGTTATCTTGGTTCGGGTGCCATCGATGTCGATTATATATACAGCTTGTGGCAGTAAGGGTAGGGTCACTCGATTGCTGTTGGTAGAGAGGGCTGCTATCTGTTGACCGCTGATGGAGTAGATGGTGATAGTTCGTTTGAGGGCTGTAGGGAAAACTATCGTACGGGTACTTGCTGTATAATAATATGCCTCTTGCGCAGTAATAACGCTTGTTTGGTCCTTGTAAGGGTCTGCGTTACTGAAGTTCTCGCTTAAGAAAATAATCCGTTGATGGATATAGGTCTTGAGATAATCGACATACTCTTGGTAAGTATTGTAGAGATTGACCTCTCGATAGACGCGAGTAGATAGAACTTCCCATCGTTCGTAGTTCTTGGCTTGTGAGGCATTGAGAACGAATGCCATGCTGTCAATATAGTTACACAGTTCGTTTTCGACACCACGAGCAATCCATTGTTGCAGGCAGACATTGGAGGCATGGCGAAACCATGGATCTTGCCAAAGTTGCTGAATCCATGTCTTGGGATTATGGGCGTATTCTCGCATGACTTTCTGGGTGGCATCACCGAGTCGGTTGTCGTTGTTGAAGGCAATGTCGTAGTCCCACATCGGTCCCCAATATAGATGAGCATCGTCGCGTTTTTTGTAGAAGAAAGTACTCCAGAATGCATCTGGATTACCCACTAGTTCGATGGCTACATACCAACGGATGAGGGATGCGGTATCTACTACGGAACGATAACCATTGGTGGAGTCGCTGAAGGTGGTGCTGAATAGTTTGTTCTCGAAGCCTTGTACAATGGCTTTGATGTAGCGAGTCTGTTTAGAGGTGATATCCTCGGGGTAGTGGATAGTGATAGGCATCTCTTTGGTGGTGGTGAAGTTGTGGGGTTCCGAAGAAGCCCAACCATCGACTTCAAGAAAATAACCACCAGTTATGTTGGTAGAGGTAGTAGCATCTTGTACTTCAACGGGCACTCGGTCGGCAGCCACTTCCATGTTGTCGGTGATGTGGTAGTTGCCGATATATTCATCGTTGAGGTAGACATCGGCAAAGGCTGTCGCAGGAGAGAACTCAAGCCCTATCCACTCTGAGAGATGAAAAGCTGTAGCACCGCGTAACATGGACTTATCGGCATAGTTGGCGATAAACTCCCACTTGGTGGCATTGGCAGGGCAGCCAAGGAAATGGAAGGCAGAGTCGAGTTGGATGCTGTAAGGTTTTTTTGTCATGTTCCATGTGGAGTTCCCTCGTCCTTTTATCTGCATGGGTCGTGCAGTCATGCAGTATTCGGGGTGTGCTGCATCGACAACGGTGATGGTACCATCTGTGTAGGTGTCGTGGTCGATAGAGGCGTTGTTGGTTGTGTAGAGATAGACCGACGGGAGGTTGGTCAACTGGGTAGGTGTCGCGGCAACGAGGTGTGTTGTCGCAAATAATAGAGTTACAGCAGAGAGCAAAATGTTGCGATTATTCATAAGCATAAGCGGAAAGGGTATTAGTGATAGCATCGATGCGCTGATGCAAGAAGTCTGCCATCAAGATTAGGTATGTTTCGTAATGTATCTTTTCTTGTTCCCAACGGATGGCATTCTCTTGTTGCGAATAGCGTAGGATATCGCATTGTTGGTAGATATACTGTTCTATATCATCGAGTTGAGGACGAAAGTCATGCCAATAGGAGGCTGCAAGTGTGCAGAATGTTGGGTCACGCAGAAAAGCGCCGAAGAGTTTGCTTCCAGGTTCGCTATTGTTGTCAGCATGGAAGATAAGTGACTCGGGATAGGTGAAATAATGGTAGTTAGTACCGGTGTATCCATAAGCCCAATCGAAGTCCCAAGGAGGTCCAAAGTGGAGTAGGTCATTGCTATCCTTACGGTAGGCGTAGACCGATTTAGGATGGCACACCTCGCCATTCTTGCATAACTCGTTGAGGAGCATGTAATGTATGAGGGACTTGACATCGACTATCTGGTAGTAGTCGGCATAAGAGAAGTGGTCGCGTCGTAGCACTTTCTCGAGTTGGTTGATTACTTCCACTGCATTGTCGAGACCTTCTTGACTCTCGGGCGCTTTCATCATGATAGGGAGAGCAAAGTATTGGGAGTGAGCTTTGAAGACTTCATCGTAGTTGGAGTCGAACTCGGTGAGAAAACCGCCTGCGAGTGTATCGATCTCTATCCGGTTTTTCTTCACTTGTATGGCTTCGGTTAGGGTATAGGAGCCTCGGTATTGTCGGTTGATGAATAGTTCGACGGGTTGTGTGTGATTGACAAATGGACACTGCATACGGTTGGCAATCTCGAGTGCGACCGTGTTGCAGAGTAGGGTGGGGTCAATAGCGTTGGCAAGGAGAACCCATGTCTTTGCTGACTGCATACCAAAGAGTTCGGCTTTTTTATCAAGTTTGATTCGATAAGGTTTCTTTGCATACCACCAAGTGGAGTTACCTCGCCCTCGAATGCTAGCTTGTTGGGCGAGATAGGGTTGCGATTGCCCTTGTGTATAAATGGAGATGACTGCATCGCTATATTCCGTTTTGCTAGTTATCTCTTTGCCATCGGAAGTTTGGATATCTAGTACGGGCAGTCCCGTACTTTGAGGACAACGTAGTTCGATGTTGTAGGATTGGACTATGTTTCCTTGTCGTATTTGATAGGTGATAGGTCGGAGCGTGAAGTCTTGTGGGGTGATACAAGGCGTGACCTCGATGCCATCAACAAAGGCTGTCCCATTAGCAAAGAATGTCGGGATGAGGGTGTGAATAGAGTCAATGAAGGATTGCGTGTGGTAATAAAACGTGTGCAAGGCAGAGTCATAGTCGAAAACGATGTCCTTTGATAGCGAAGGGTTGTCAATCTCTCGTAGCATGAAGCCTGTGAGCAGTTGCTCATCAGTTTGCAGAGGTTCAGGCTCTTGTTGCGAAGCAGGTTGGCAAGACATGAGTGATACCATGCAGAGGCTAAGGAATATGATATGTTGCTTTTTCATGAGTGAATGGGTGTAGTTTTACAATATTACGAACTCTACTCGTCGGTTGTTCTGTCGTCCTTGCTCGGTGTCGTTGGTGTCGATTGGTTCGGTCTGTCCTTTTCCAATGGCTTCTACTCGTAATGAGTCGATGCCTCGTGTAAGGAGTTCGTTACGCACAGAGTTGGCTCGTCCTTCGGAGAGACGTTGGTTGGCGTTGGCATTACCTACACTGTCGGTATGCCCGACAATCTGGATCCGCACTTCGGGATTCTGTTGTAAGAACTGCGTTAGGTCGTCTAAGGCTTGTTCGGACTCGGGCAAGATCTTGGTCTTGTTGGTGGCAAAGAAGAGGTTTTTGAGTACGACCTTAGTACCTTGTTCGGCAGGCTGTAGCAAGAGGCGTACGGTATCGCTAGCAAAGATAAAGTCCTCGGCGTAAGGCAGATAACCTGTAGAAGTGATATAGGCACTGTAGGTATTGGGCGTTAATGAGGTGCTGCAGGGTGTTGCGGCAGTGAGTTCTTTCTTAAAGAGCAATTCGTCGGCTGCTGAATAGAACTCCACATTGGCAGTGATGGGTTGCATAGTCTTAGCATCGCAGATAACGAAGACCATCTTAGGTTGCGGTGGTACGGGCTTCGGTTGTGGCTTGGGTTTGGGCTTGCTTTGTGTCTTGCTTTGAGGTCGTGCTGCCGGTTTCTTCTTTTTGATAGGAGGCTGAATCTCATATTGGATAGTGAACTTAGCACCCACGAAAAGAGGGTTCATTTTCTCGCTCTGTGAAGCCACGGCACTAGCAGGCATATTGACATCAGTACCTTCTTCAGCAAAGGTAATCCATTCTCCATTGACGGGTTGATTGGAAGCAAAGTTGTTGCTATTGAGAACTCCATATTCGGCAAAGATGCTGGCGCGATAGTGGAGACACTCTTTGAAAGTCTTCTTGCGGTTACGCTGTCCGCGGCGGCGTTTAGGCTTATAGGCAAGCCATTGGTCAAGGTCGATGCCCACTTCGGCTACAAGAGAGGTGTTGAAACGGTATGCCAACTGTCCTTTGCCAGTGGGACTATAGCTGGTGAGATTATGGTTTGGCATATTAGTTAGAGGGTCAATAAACTCGTTATCGGTAGCCGTGATGTTGAGATTGGTTTTGCCACGGTAGTTACCCAATACAGGGTATGACAGCTTGGCACCAGCGAGGAAGAAAACTTTGCCAAACTCGCCACCAAATAGAATTGGGAGAGACAAATTGCCCATGTTCTGTGTATCACGATAGCGTTGAAACTGATATTGATAGTTCATCGTGGTGTATGGCTCAAGCATGGGACGAGTGAGTGAGAAATCGTTGAGACGCGTGGTGGAGTTGAGAAAGTCGAAGTCAAGACCTGTATGAAAAAGGAAACGCTTATATCGCAATTCATAATTGAGTCCGAGACCAACGCCATAGCCACCAAGAAGATGGGCATTAGAAGTGGTATTGAGGATAGCAGCATAGCCAATCATAGGACTCAACCCAATTCGGTGGACGGGTACTATCTTCTCCGGTTCGGTTTGATTGCTCTTTTGCGCAGCGATGGGTTGTGTGAGCGATAACAGACCGATGATGATAAGGATATATATGCTGAAGTATTTCATTAGTCAATGAGGATTTTATGGGTGGTATTCGATTGTGCGGACTTGAGTTGCAATAGGAAAAAGCCTTTGACCGTAGGGATGCTTAGGCTATTATCGCTATCGGTAAGCCACTGTTGTGCTACTGTTTCACCATAGAGTGTGTAGAAGGTAGCGAGGGTAGGTTCGGTGACTTCGACCGATAGGGAGGTGGTTGCAGATAGTAGAGAGGGTATGTTACTTCGTTGGGCGATAGTGGGTGTGAAGTCGCACGAGAAAAGTGTCACTCCATCGTCGCGTGTAAGCAGACACGAGTAGATGTCGTCGGGCGAGAGTGATGCTTGGTTCAAGTAGATGAACGACTGCGTTTCTCCTGAGAGAGGTTGTCCGTTCTTATACCACTGATAGTTGGTGAAGGTATATCCACCATTGTGGGCAGCGTCGTAGAGGGCTATGACATCATCCCATTTCTGTTTCATTATCTGGTCAACGGCATATCGGATAGTGAAGTCTTGTTCAGTGAGTTGTGTGCCGCCACAATCGCTATTGCCAAAGAACTGCAATTTGAGAGAGTAGTTGTTTGGGCGTACTTGTCGTGGAAGAGGTACATAGACTTCATTGTCAGAGAAGTTAAGTTCAGCCTCATTACTGAAGCCTGCTTGGATAGCATGTGTATCAAACTCAACGGCTACATGTCCGAGAGAACCGGTGAGTACTTCATACGGAATGGCAACTTCGGTTTGGTCGGAACAGATGATGGGTAGTTCGTGAAGAACCGTAGAGATGACCACGCCATCTTCCATACGGAAAACGGTATCACCAAGACAGTCGGTGTATGGGTCGGTCACTTGCAGAGTATAGTCGCCTTGTTGCGTGATAATCGCTGAGGCGTGTGTGCTGATGACATTGCCTATTGCATCGAGCCAACGGTAGGATGAATAGTCGCCTTCCACTTGTAAGTTAGCTCGTCCATCGCATAGATAAGGGTCGCCTGAGATACGAGGACGAGGAAGTGGTAGAACATTGATCTGCATGGTGTCGGTGATAGTAAAGAGTGGCATCATGGCTATATCGTCGATAGCGACAAAGGCATTGTTGGTAGTGCCAGACTGCGTGAGCAGTGAGAGAGTTACTTTCTCCTTGGTTGAGCCAGACCATTGCTGTGCATATTCGGTCCACATGGAAGTGTTGGTGGTGAAACCTGTACCAATATCTTGTCCATCAATCTGTAGAGTGAGTTGGGCATTTGCTCCATTGCTCCTTGGGTTGGCATACCAAAGAGAGAGACGGTAGGCAGTGTTAGGAAGGACGGACAGCTCTTTGCTCCAAAGGGTTACTCCTGCTTTGTCGGAGCATTGGGCTACTAACTGCTTGCCTTGCGAATTGCCGAATGTATGATCGTTGAGGCTGAGCAGTGAGGCATTGGCATCGTGGGTGTTGCTGATAATACAGAGTTGCTCTGCAGCATTGAGAGGGAGTGTTGAGACAATATAACCCGATTGGAAGTTGACTGTATCTACCTGAAAATCGCCATTATAGACGATGGTATGTCCTGCCTGCTGACTGGTTGTGAGGTAACGAGTGGTATCGGTTGGACTGACGGTAATCGACTGTGTAGTGGCACTATTGCGTGACCACGAATAGGGTGCATAGCCGAAGTCGTTAGTGAGAGTCAGTTCCTCACCAGAGCAGTTTGTATAGTTGCTACGGGTAGGGTTAAAGACATTGGTAACGACCCATGCACCTCCAGAGAGTGTGCAGCCATCGACATGTTCGGCTGTGACGTAGTAGAACCCAGCATCGCTCGGCTGTGGGTTAGGGATACGCAGCGAGTCGCCTTGGTAGAGTGTACCATCGGGACGAAGCCATGTGACATTAGTGTAGGAGGTAGCATCGTAGAGTGAGAGAAGCATGGTATCGGAACTGAGGTAGTAACCTTGCAGTGAGGTGGCGTTCAGTTCTGCTCCTTTGAAGTCGGAGAAGTAGGCAAGTGAACTGGAGTTACCGCGCATGTCGTACATACCCAAGTGGAAGAATCCTTTGGTGTTCTTGACACGGAGTACGGCATTAGAGACGAACTGTTTCCTTGACCAGTACCAGCGTTTGCCCGTGCCTGGAACGGTATCAAAGTCGGCTGCGGTCAGTACGGTAGGGTCGTTGTTAACAAGAAAACCATCAACATAGTCAGCTTTAACGATGATATCAGCCCATACATTGTCAAGGACAGACTGGAAAGCTACTTCTTGAGAGCCAGTACACTCAAGTTGTGGCAGTATAGCTCCGGCAGGTTCTTCACCTGTCATTTGGAAAACAACGATGGGCTTATCGGATTCAACATAGACTGCTTTGTATTTGGCATCGATCTTCTTTTGTGAAAAAGAGTAGCGTGATACTTTGGCACCCGCTTGCCCGACATTGAGGGTATAGTTCTTTTTAACTGGACCTTTGGATGAACCCGAATAGACGGTTATATGGGTATCGTCTTCGGTGGCAAAGAAATAGAGAAATTCGGTTTGCCCATCGTTTTTGATAGCGATATACTTTGTTCCAAGCATATCGACAGGCAGTATCTGGTCACCCATAAGGTCGCCTGGTGAGACGCCATCGTCGGTGGTATTGACAGCAATAGGTTTGGTAGCAGTGATGCGCGTGTTGTGGAGGTGCTTATTACCTGCATCGTTGGTGGAACGCATGGAATAGGTATAACCTTTTTGCAGCGTGAGGTGTATCTGGTTTTGTGCATCGGCTGTGATGTTCTGTACCGTGATACCTGGCATGAGTTGAATAGTGACATCGGTATTATCTTCGGTGGCTACTATCTCTATGAAATTATGACCGCTATAGCTATTCTCATAGTCATATTGCATGGGCACAACAAAGTCAGTTCCGAGTGCATTGCGTCCTTTGAGGGTATAGGCTTCGCAGTCATCGCTAGTGTTGATGAAATAGGCCATTATCTCATGGTCGGCTGTGATGTATAGACCATAAGGTTTGACGCCTCCGAGGTTGTCTTTGATGTAGTATTTGTATGGCGTGAGATCGAATATGGTTAGTTGGTTAGGTTGCAGTAGGATGGTCTGTGTGGGGAAGTAATAGAATGCTGACGGATCGGCTGCAGGTTGCTCGATTCGTATGAGTGTGGGCTCATCGTAAGAGATGAAGCACAGCTTCATGTGGTTATCGGAGTGCGCACCCGTACCATCAACGATGTTGGGACAGGCAAGCCAGAACTCGGTATCCTTTTGCGCATGTAGGCAAGGATAGAATAGAAAGAGTGTTAGTATGATAAATAGTGTGCGTTTCATGGTAGTGTTTAGTGAACTATGAGTTTGAATGTTGCTGATTGATTATTAGTGCTTTCAATATGGAGAATATAGATACCTGCTTGGGTGGGCGCGTATAGTGTATTCTTCTCACTCATTAGCGAATATTGTGATACGACAGACCCGAAGAGGTCGTATACAGTAGCCACGGCCTTAGATGCAATGTTCCTAACTATAATCTGCTGCTGCGAAGCAAGGTTATTGGTTGAGCCAAGAACGATAGGGTTGTCTGCTTGAGTATCGAAAACGGGCGAATAGTCGCAAGTGAATAGTTGCGTACCATCTGCTCGCGTAAGAAGACAAGTATAGACGTCGGTGGTGTCGAGTTGGCTATTAGTGAGATAGAGATAGGAGTTGGTTTCGCCTGGTAGAGGTTCATCGTTCTTGTACCACTGGAAAGCCGTGAAGGTGTTGTTGCCATCGTTATATGAGGCATTGCGTATGCCGAGTACATCGTTCCACCGTTGGGCAATGGTCTGGCTATATCGAAGTGATATCTCGATAGGCAGAGCGGATGTGTCTTGACATATAGGGTCGAGGAAGGCGAATCGAGCATTGTAAATGTCAGCTTCTGCCGTGGCTGGAATGGCAATAGTGAAATCGGTACCGTTAGGCAGCTGGTTGTGCATATCAACAAAGCCTGCAGAGAGTGCATGCTGGTCGAAAAGAATATCGTAGGAAGCTACTTCTCCAGAGCCTAATTGGTAGGTGATGGTAAGCGAGTCATCACCATGGCAAATAGAGGGCAGAGGATCTAAGATGATAGATAGTGAGGCAGGGTTAAGCAGTTCTGCATAACCTGTACCATGGCAGTCATCCTTATGTACTTGTACCCAGATGTTACCTACTGCATTGTAGGTAGTAGACTTGGTGGTTGCACCATTGCTCCAAAGGTAAGAGTCGTAGTCACCGTCGACACTAACCAAGGCTTTGCCTGAGCATATATATTGGTCGCCTGTGATGGTAGGTAAGAGTGAGTCTCTTACAGTGACGAAGAAAGAGTCAGTAACGGCATAGACGGGCGCAAACGAGAGGTCATAGACGCTGACCGATGCATTGGCAGAGGAAGTGGTTTCGGCTACAATTTTAATGGTTGCAGTATTGGCATTGGGCGTCCATGCAAATTCAGCTAATGTGCCTTCAGCAGAAGGTGTGAACGAAGAACCGATACGCACATCGTTAATAGTGTAGTAAAGCGTTGGAATAGGCAGAGAGTCGACCGAGTAGAACATACCAGAAATGGCATTTTCGACATCGGTTGTGACATTGACGATGGTTTCTTGCCAAAGGACATCGCTAGGTCGGCAAGTATCAACACGGAAGACGGTCTTGTCGATGCGGTTGACGCCTAACTTGTGACTTTCAACCACATAGATGCCATTCTCGGTGGTGCTGATAGGGACGCGTTTCTCGTTGGGTAGGGTAGTAGGTGTCCATGAGTAAGGACCTACGCCTTCGGCTTCGATGGAGTCGGTGTTACCATAGCAGACACTGATATAGTGGTTGCGTGGCTTATAGATACTCACGCGCAATGTGTCGGGCATCGTGCGGCAACCTTCTTTGTGGTTGGCACTGACGATATAAGTACCGGCATTGGCCTCGGTGACATTGGTGATTGTGGGAGAGACTTCGCTTGAGTGAAAACCGTTAGGTCCCCACCATTCGATGTCGGTGAAGTCGTCTGGGTTATCAATGGAGAGATGCAACTCGTTGCCATCGAGATAATACTGCTTGTCGCTACCGATGCCGAGTGGCACAGAGTTGAAATTGGAGAAATACCCGAGGGAACAGGTTGATCCAGGGTTATCGATAACCGCCATGTGAAAGATTCCTTTGCTGTTCTTTACGCGCAGTATCTGCGAGGCATTGGGTGCGGGCTTATAGGTATAGGACCATTCGGGCGCAGAGGGTACGGGGGTGAAGTACTCTTGAGGCATGAGGTAGGCTTGACCGTTGACGGTGAAACCATCGATATACTCGGTCTTGGTGACGATACTGAGCGATGCACCAGAGGACTGGGTGTACTTGTATGCTATCTCGTCAGAACCTGTACACTCAATAGGAGGCAGAATAGCACTACCCGGTTCGGTGCCGTTGCTTGTTATCTGGAGGACGATGATAGGATGGTCAGCGGTGATATAGGTGGCACCCGTTGGCAAGGTGAACTTAGCTTTACCTGCACGCGTGACATCGGCATTACCTGGGATATAATCCACGAGTGTGCCGTTGGCATAGATATGGGTAGAGTCTTCGGTCGTAGGGAAGAAATATACTTCTTCCACCTTGCCGGCATAGCGGACGGCGATATACTTCTCGCCTGCCAACTCAATAGGTACTAACTGATCGCCTATGAGGTCAACGCCTGGTCCTTCGACAGAGTCGTCGGTATAGTTGACAGCAATCGGTTTGGTCGATCGAATGCGTGTATTGAATAGGTGTCCAAGGGCTGTCATGGCTTTGGCACGCAGTGCAAACGACTCACCTCGGTTGAGCGTGATGGTGAAGGATTGTCCGGCAGCATGTCCTACGCAGGCTCGACTGGGGGTGATAGTAACTTTGGTGTTATCTTCGGATGCCACTATCTCCACCGATGAACTGCCTCCATACGAATCGCTGTTGGCATAACTATATTGGGCAGGTACGATGAAGTCGGTTCCGAGCGCATTACGTCCTTTGAGCGAGTAGATTTCGCTATTGTCGCAATAGTTGGCATAATAGGCGGTCACTTGCGAAGTCGATTGGATGAGAATTCCGGTCTTTCGTATAGCACCAGGCGTAGTTTCTACTTTGCTAAGTAGAGACGAGAGGGATATGTTCTTATAGTTGTTGGCAGTGATGGTTTCGGTGATAGTAGCGAACGAAGGGTTGGCAGGCTGCGAGATGGTGACAGTGGCTGGTTGGTCAAAGGTGGTTATGCAGAGCCGTATGCACGACTCGAAGTGCGCCGACGATAGGTCGGGGCATGCAAACCAGAACTCGGTATCCACTTGTGCATACGCAAGACACGTGATAATAAGTGTGAATATTGATATGAATAGTCGTTTCATGGTGTTAATTGAAAAAGTTTAAGTCCCATTGGTCCTTCCACTCGATGTAGGGTAGTCCTTGACGGAATTGTATAGGCAACCATACATAAGTGCCTTGGGTGTGGCATTCAGGTTTCCATCGGTCTGCCATGAAGATAAATGCATCGTGCTTCCCTTGCACAGGTAGTATATAGGTACTCTGACTATGGAATGTGAGGTTGGCATCGTCTCCTATACATGGGTTGTTTATGTAGTGCCAACTGCCCATAATGGAGTCAGCAGTGAGTAGTCGTGCTGCATTAGGTTCCCAACCTGTGCAGCCTGAGGTAATCATAAAGTACTTCCCATCTTTTTTGAAGATGGCAGGAGCTTCGTTGTGCCCTCCAACTTCAACGCGGATATAGTTTCCATTGTGTGATAGGTAGTCGTCAGATAGTTCGGCTATATGTAGTGTGAGGTTTTCTTCGGATGCATAGATGTGATAGGCTTTGTCGTTATCGTCAATAAAAAGTGTCATGTCGCGCGACATCTGTCCAGAAGGTAGGTCACGTATGAGATAGAGCCCGTCTCTTACGGCTTTTTCCCATTCGGGAGTCCACCATTGATAGGAGTCGACGGATTGAAAGTCGGTAATAGTAGTTAGGTTTAATGGCATGATGTTAGGGTTAGGTCGATAGGAACGAAGAAAGGTATAAGGTCCTTGAGGTTGTTGGCTGATGGCGACTCCTACTCGTGCTGCGCTGTAGCCTTGTCCTCGCAGTTCTAGATGAAAGTAC
>CAVJQD010000010.1:0-35718 GCA_963651555.1 uncultured Clostridium sp.
GATTGTGGAGACGACACGCCCTCGTGTCGTTCGGGTCGCAAGACCCGTTTGACCATACTGCGATTGTGGAGACGACACGCCCTCGTGTCGTTCGAGCCGCCAGACCCGTTTGACCATGCTGTGCTTGTTAATTGTTAATTGTTAATTTTCCCCGCCCCCGTGTCGTCTGCCCTGCCAGACCCGTTTAAATCAATCATGCCCGTTAATTATCAATTGTCCCTCTTCGTTTCAAACTCCTTTTTCGTAACGATATGTTATTTTTTTTTTTTTTTTTGCTTGTGTAATACAAAAACAATCGCTACCTTTGCCACCGATTTTTAAGATAGACCTCTACTGAGCATGGTTATATCCTCAAATAATCTTTTCTATTTTCACTATAACTCTTATAGTGAACGCTTTCTGCGAAAAAATAATACAATATACAATTGTTTAACTAACTTATTATTCATCAAAATTTCAGTATTATGAAGAAAATTCTCTTCGCTACTGTTGCAGCCTTGGCTTTGATTGGCTGCCAGAAGCAGTCTGAACTCAACTTTTCAGACATCAAAACGTCCGCAACCATTAAAGGTAAAGTAACCTACGAGGTAGGCTACAAGGTCGATGGCTCGCAGTACATCTATGAGATGTTGCCTGCCGCTGAGGTGGAAGTGGTTGCTAAAATCAACTACAGTGAGTACTCCGATGGCGCTAAAGGTGTTAAGCAAATCGTTGCTAAAACCGACGCTGAAGGTAACTACGACCTCGCTATCCCTGTAGGACAAAAAGCTATCAATGTCGATGTTGAGCCTCGTGGATTCGAAGGCGAATATCTTGGAAACTTGAACGAGTCTGGTAGCGTCCTCCCTACTATGGCTTACTTCAAAGCATCCGCGCAGTCGGCAAGCGTATTGGCTGGAGAGATTAAGGTATTGGACAACTTCGAGATGCTTAAAGAGGTTGCCGATCCTATCACCACCCGTAACATGCAGATCAATGTCGCTGGTAAAGTAAAAGTACATGCCGAAGAATCTGTTCTTGACAAGAGTGACGAAATCGCTGGTGCTAAAGCGGGTACTGCTGCTGCTAACTGCAAGGTAAAAATCACCTTCGAGAATAGCAAATTCACCGACAAGATCATATACAACGACATCGTTGTAAAAGATGGCGAGTACTCTCTCTCCGCCGACCTCTTCGATGTTTGGTTGCTCGATGAGACCACTATCAAGGTTGAGGCTCTGCCTTATACTACCGCTGAATTCATTCACTACTACTATGTTATCGACGACAGCGCTTGGAAAAAACAGCAACTTGAAGGCCTCTATGAAAAGGCTGACAATGGTGGCGAACAATTAGGTGCTTCTGCTGCTTTGGTTACTTTTAACCCTGCAACTCTCACTATGAAGTTTACTCCTACCAACAAAGCTATTATCCGTGGTATCGGCAATCCTGATGTAGACAAAGATAAAGATGGTAAAGCCATCTATAGCGGCGTAGGTGCTAACCCATTCGGTTTTACATTCTAATCATTTAGGAGATTATAATTATGAAAAAGATATTATGTGTCCTAATGGCAGCGATGTTGGTCGTTCCTGCTTTTGCTATCGATCAAGAGAAGATCGATGAAAAGGCTAAGCACGACTACTCCAATTGGCTGCCTGCTAAGGGGGACTGGTTCTTCGGATTCAGTCTCGACCCTGTTACTACATTCGTTGGTAACCTCTTGAATGGTAGCACAGGTACCTCTCTAAAAGATTTTGCTGGTGAGTCAATGGTTCAACCTATGGCTTCTATCATGGGGGGGTATATGCTAACCGACCAGTTGAGCGTGAATGCCAACATTGGTTTGAATCTCGTTCGTACCCATACGCATACCTATGTAACCAACGACTTGGCTCTTATGCTCGACCCTTTGAGCCGCTTGAAAGTGGAGGATATAAAGAATCTTTCTGAAACTTCGGGTAGTATCGCTTTGGGAGTTGAATACCGTGTAGGTAAGCGTGCCGTTCAAGGTGTGTTTGGCGGCGGCGTAGTTTATGCATTCGGTACTTCGAATACCACCTATAGTTATGGCAATGTTATCACTGAGGCCAACCAGAAACCTTCCATCGCTAGTTCCGTCTCGTATGAATCCTACGATTCCTACATACCCAATGCTCGTCCTTTGAAGAACTTTAGCGCAGACGGTAAACATCAATTTGGATTGTATGCTTCGCTTGGCTTTGAGTGGTTCGTTGCTCCTAAGATTGCCTTAGGTGCTAATGTTAACCTCGACCTCCTCTACTCTTGGAATCCTAACCAGTATATAACTTACGAAGGTTGGAATATCCAAACTTTGGCGAAAGAAGAGGTAACTGACCTCAAGAACCCTATCAGCAGTGGCTTTAGCTTTGGCACGAATAACATCGGTGCTAACCTGCTCATGAAGTTCTACTTCTAATATAAACACTAAGCAGAACAATAGTGTAAAACACAACAAAGCAGAACTATAGTGTAAACACAACAAAAAAGGGACTCACTCGAGCCCCTTTTTTTTGTTGTTAGTCTTCTCTATGACTGAACGTAATGACTGAACATAGATATTCTTTCTTCTTTTCTTTTCTTTTCTTTCTTTAATTTCTCGCTCGCGCAGCGAGCAGGAGTTCTTTTTATTTCTCTTGCACGCAGTGCAAGTCTTTCTTTTTATTTCTCTGCCGCTTGTGGCAAGGAAAAAAAGTAAGGCAAGGAGAAAAAGAACTATTACCCGCGAAACCTCCGCACCAACCCCTCCACTTGCACCCCAAACAACTCCTCGAACACACTCGTCTGCAGCAGTTCCTTAGGTGTCCCAACAACAACCCCCTCATTCGGCTTCATAAGCCAAAGCACATCCGCCGTCTGGAGCGCCAAGTCGAGGTCGTGCGTCGAGATGAGTATCGCCTTGCCCTGCGTATGCGCCAACCCTTGCAAGAGTTCGAAAGTCTTGTACCGACCTGGCAGGTCAAGGTGAGCCGTGGGCTCATCAAGAAGGACGATAGGTGTATGCTGTGCAACGGCTTTAGCAAGGAGCACCCGCTGCTTCTCACCGTCGCTGAGGCTATTGAAGTATCGGTCCTTTAGCGAGAGTATATCTGTCTGCTGCATAGCCTCTTGGATGCGTTCCTGGTCCTCCGCATTAAGCCTACCTAACACACCCGAATAGGGATACCGACCCATAGCCACTATATCCGTCACATGTGTATTAGCAATGGCCAACCGTTCCGTGAGAACAAGAGCCAAAAGACGTGACCGCTCCTGAGCAGAGAGGGTATCCGACTCTTGGTCACAGAGGAATATCTGCCCTTCGATGGGGCGTTGCAGAGAAGCAATAGTGCGGAGTAGGGTAGATTTCCCACAACCGTTCGTACCCAGCAGACATACCATCTGCCCTGCATCGGCTTGCATTCTAAGCCCCTGCTGAACAGCGTGATTACCATAACCAATCGACAAGTTTTCAATCCTAAGTCTCATGCCGCAAAGGTAGGCATTTTTTTTCGGAAACAATGAATTTATGTCAATACGCCGTAGGCGTCCGTTTACAACTTTTGATGTATTCGCTATCCATTTGCCAAATTGTCAAATTTTCCCTACCTTTGCGCCCACTATGAAGATTGCGCTTATAGGATATGGTAAGATGGGTCACATCATCGAAGAAGTGGCTTTAGAACGCTGTCATACAGTCGTTTGTATCATCGATAAAGATAATATGCAGGACTTCGACTCCCCTGCTTTCCGTTCTGCCGATGTGGCTATCGAGTTCTCCACTCCTACCACGGC
The DNA here is from genome assembly GCA_963651555.1 of uncultured Clostridium sp. Classification (GTDB taxonomy): domain Bacteria; phylum Bacteroidota; class Bacteroidia; order Bacteroidales; family Paludibacteraceae; genus Colicola. Next base: position 3,775 of record CAVJQD010000010.1, read on the forward strand.
CGAGGCAAACATACGCCGTGCTTGGGCTGCTGGAGTACCTGTCGTCTGTGGCACCACAGGCTGGAATATAGCCCAACTACGCCAAGAGATGAACGAAGATGCCGACTGCTGTATGGCGTCCCCCGTAAAGAAACAGAACGGACTGATCTGGTCCTCCAACTATAGCATCGGTGTGAACATCTTCTTTGCTATCAACCAACGCCTTGCAAGCCTACTAAGCAACTACCCACAATACCGACCTTCGCTGACTGAAGTGCATCATATACACAAGTTAGATGCCCCTTCAGGTACGGCTAAGACCCTCGCCGAACAGATTGCCTACTCCTTAGGTGTCGATGCAAAGGACATACCTATCGACTCCATCCGAGAAGGCGAAGTTCCTGGCACACATACTGTGGTTTGGAACAGCACGGAAGACGAGATAACCATTCAACACAAAGCCCATTCCCGTCGTGGCTTTGCTATGGGAGCCGTTGTTGCCGCTGAATGGTTACAAGGCAAAAACGGCTATCATGATTTTAATGAAGTATTAGGACTATAACTATGGAAAGAATAAAAGAAGTAACAAAGAAAGGCTGGATCAAAGGTTCAATATGGTGCAGCCTATATGCCATCTTTGTCTTATGGGTTGCGTGGGGCGACTGGTTGAGCCTCTTGTGGCTTCTCCTTATGCCTATCATCATGGATGCCTTCACCACCAAGTACATCAACTGGAGTTGGTGGCGGAAGTATAAAGAAACCAACAAGACCCTCTACACCATCTTCTCTTGGATCGATGCTATCGTCTTTGCTTTGGTAGCCGTCTATTTCATCAATCTCTATATCTTCCAGAACTACCAGATTCCTTCCTCCTCTCTCGAGAAAAGCCTTCGGGTTGGCGACTTCCTCTTCGTCAGTAAGATGAGTTATGGGGCTCGTGTGCCGAACACCCCCCTCTCCTTTCCTTTGGTGCAACACACCTTCCCACTGTGGCTTGGTGGCGGTAAGTCGTATGTTGATAAACCCCAGTGGGACTACAAACGACTGGCAGGGTGGGATACCCCTCAAAAGAACGATATAGTCGTCTTCAACTTCCCTGCTGGCGACACCGTCTGCCTTAAGATGCAGAACACCGATTTCTATACCCTCTGCCACTACTATGGCGAGGATGTAGTCCGTCATCGCAAGGATATTTTTGGAGATATCGTAGTCCGTCCCGTCGACCGTCGAGAAAACTATGTGAAACGCTGCGTAGCAACCCCTGGAGACACCCTGCAGATAATTGACAACCAGGTCTATATCAACGGACAACCCCTTCCCGATAACGAAGGTGTGCAGTACAACTACTATGTCCAGACCACAGGTGCTATCCTCTCCCATTCTTATTTAGACAACCTCGGTATCTCAAAGGATGATAGGCACCACCTATCCTCCTCCAAGCCGAACGATATACAGGAGTTGCAGGCACTCGACCTCGACCCAACCCTGCCAACCTACCGCTTCCCCTTAACGAAGGCTATGGTGCAACGCCTTGAGAAGGATACCCGTATCTCGAACATCAAACGTGAACCCGAATGGCAAGGCGGAGATGTCTATCCTCTCGGACACAACACTTGGACGCGAGATAACTATGGTCCCGTCTATATGCCTCATGCCGGCGAAGTGGTGATGATTACCGAGGATAACTATTGGGTCTACAAACGCATTGCCGATGCCTACGAACACCAGCCTATCAAGGTGGGCGAACCCTATACCTTCAAGATGGACTACTATTGGATGATGGGCGATAACCGACACAACTCGGCTGATAGCCGCTATTGGGGCTTCGTTCCAGAGGACCATATAGTCGGACGACCCGTCTTTATCTGGCTCTCCGTCGAGAAAGATAAGTCTTGGGGACACGGACATATCCGCTGGAGCCGTATTGGCAAGGGGGCTGAACGATGATTGTCTTTCCCACATCTTACCTCCCTCCCATAAGTTATTTCTGCCGCCTACTGCTGAACAATAAGCAGCAAGATGGTTCCTTTGTGCTGCCTATCGAGCAACACGAGACCTACCCCAAGCAGACCCTACGGAATCGATGTGAGATAACCGGAAGCAATGGTATGCAGAGCCTTAGTGTCCCCGTCTGCCATGCCCAAAAACGTACAACCCCTGAGGGCTTAGTGCTAACCACTCAGCAGACCCACGAAGTGTGTATCAACTACCAGACCCCTTGGCAGCACCAACACTGGATGGCGCTCGTCTCTGCCTACCAACATACGCCCTTCTTCTTTTACTATCAGGACCTATTCCGACCTATCTACGAAACCCACTACGACTACCTCCTCCAGTGGAACAATGCCTTGATGGAGGTCATCCTGCAGTTGTTAGGCTTGCCTGCCCATATCGAACTCACCACCCATTGGCAGCGTGCCGACGAGCAAGTGTTCTCCCCCCTGCCCACAAGCAATATGACATACTGGCAGATATTTGCTGACAAGAACGGCTTTATCCCGAACTTAAGTATTGCCGACCTCCTCTTTAATGAAGGACCCGAAGCAAGTAACTATTTATATCGCTATGCAGAAAAATCTTGATTGGAAAAACCTCGGTTTTACTTACACCGAGACCGATTACATCGTGCGTGCCACTTACCATGACGGACAGTGGTCGCCCCTTCGTGCTACCCGAGATAAGTATATTAAGATACATACCTCCGCCACTGCCCTTCACTATGGACAAGAAGTCTTTGAAGGTCTCAAAGCCTTCCGTGGCATAGATGGTAAGGTGCGTATATTCCGTATGGAGGACAACGCTCTTCGTATGCAGCAGTCTGCCGTCGGACTCTGTATGCAGCCCGTACCTACCGACCTCTTTTGTGATGCCATCCGCCTTGCCCTGAAGAAGAACATCGATTACCTCCCCCCCTACGAGACGGGCGCATCCCTTTACTTCCGCCCACTCTTGATAGGCACCAGCCCTCGTATTGGCGTAGGTCCAGGTAAGGACTTCGAGTTCATTGTTATTGCTTCTCCTTCAGGACCCTATCACCGTGAGGGACTCATATCCTCCGACTTTATTATCAATCGCCATGTCGACCGTGCTGCCCCACAAGGTACAGGGCAGTTCAAGGCTGGAGGTAACTATGCGGCTTCCTTCCGTGCTACCGAACCTGCCCACCAACAAGGCTATACGTGTATATTCTTAGATTCAAAGACCAAACACTATATCGACGAGTGCGGGGCAGCCAACTTCTTTGGTATCTATTATGGTCCCGAAGGCAACCTATCCGGCGGACGATATATCACTCCACGCTCTCGCTCTATCTTAGCAAGTGTCACCAACCGTAGCCTTATGGTCCTTGCCAAAGAGATGGGTATGACGGTGGAGCAACGCCATATACCGGTCGAAGAGTTGTCGCACTTCAACGAATGCGCTGCTTGTGGCACAGCCGTAGTGGTCGACCCGATTGCCAAAGTCATTGACCCCGACAAGAATCGTATCTACCAATTCTCACCTCAACCAGGCAAAGCAACCTCCGCTCTCTATCATACCCTACAAAACATTCAGTTCGGCCGCATCCCCGACACCCACCATTGGTGCACCGTCCTAAAATAAACAACTTCCCTTGGCATATTTTTTGCAGTACGAATTAGAAATTATAACACAACTTAAACTATGGACAATCTAAATCCTTTCCAAAACGACGAAGTCAAGACCTCAAGTCTTGCAGGTAACCCTTCAGTAGTATCATCCCTCATGCGCAAAGTGTATTGGTGGATGACTCTCGCACTTGCTATCACCGGACTGACATCCCTCCTTGCTGCCAACAATGAAGCCTTCTTGACAGCCTTTATGTCCAATACGGGCGTATTCATTGGCTTGTGCGTAGTAGAACTCCTGTTAGTAATCGTCCTCTCGGCTTGTATCAATAAGATGTCCTTTATGGTCGCTACTATCATGTTCATCGTGTATAGTATCGTCAACGGACTGACCCTTACGCCTATCTTCTTGGTATACACATCGGAGAGTATCGCATCAACCTTCTTCATCACGGCAGGCACCTTCGGAGCAATGGCACTCATCGGCTCGTTCACTAAGAAAAACCTTAGCGGACTCGGACGATTCCTTATGATGACCCTCATCGGACTCATCATTGCCTCTATCGTCAACATCTTTGTGGCAAGCACTCCCCTCTATTGGATCATAACCATCGTCGGCGTAGTCCTCTTTGCAGCCCTCACCGCTTACGATGCTCAACACATCAAAGCCTTACTCGAGTTCTATGGCGACGAAGAGAACGAACATACGCAGAAGATAGCACTTCTCGGCTCCCTCTCGCTTTACCTCGACTTTATCAATATGTTCCTCTATCTATTGCGTATCTTCGGCAATAGAAAGTCATAACTGAGGACACAGCCGCCCTCGCCCGCAGGGGATTGCACGGTAGAGGCTGTCTAACAATTCAAAATTCCCAACTGACTGTGCTTTGCTACTGGGGACGCGGGCGCCTCGCCCGCGGGAAATATAGTACTTGTTAGACCATCTCTCAAAACTTTTTTGATGCCGTTGCCGTGAAAAAAAGTACTTTTCTCTTGTGTAGATAAAAAAGATGTTGTACTTTTGCAGCCGTTTCGATGAAGGTATGTCTTGGGTCGAGACAATGGTAACTTTTACAAATTTCAGTTTCACCTGATGGAAGGAAGGATGGGTGAGTGGCTGAAACCAACAGTTTGCTAAACTGTCGTACGGGTAACCGTACCGGGGGTTCGAATCCCCCTCCTTCCGCAAAGTGCTGTGAAGAGTAACTCACGGCACTTTTTGTTTTGACAAAACGATGAACCGATTCCGCTTAGGAAAGATAGTAAGGCATATTCTGCATGGGCACTACCGTGTGCACTGCATCAACAAGGCTTGTCTCTACGATGGCAAGACCCACCTTGTTATGCCCAACCATCCAGCCTACATCGACCCCATCCTCCTCTTCGCCGAGTGCGCAGAGATACCCTTGCGCCCCTTCTCCGATGCACGCTTCTTCCGCAATCGCTTCTATCGCTGGGCGTTGTCCTTAGCCAATGCCGTGCAAGTGCCCGACCTCGAGAAGTCCCACGAACGAGAAGCCGATGCTGCGCTTATCCGACAGTTAGCACCTACCGCTATCGAAGCCCTCAAACAGGGACAAGACATTGTCTTCTATCCCTCCGGACATGTCAAACTCATTGATAGCGAAGTGATAGGCAACCGACGCTTAGCCTACGAGGTATGCGCAGCACTACCTGACAATGTGGAAGTCGTACTCGTTCGCACCCGAGGGTTAGAAGGTAGCCATTGGAGCAAACTGCCCAAGAAAACCCATTGCCTAAGGCGAGATGTAACAATGACCTTCGAAGTGATGACCTCCCAAGTACGCCAGTGGGCTGCTACCTGCGACCGGCGAGAGTTTAACCAACACCTCGAAGAGTGGTATAATAACAACACGATTGTGCTTGACAATACATCAGAAAAGTAGTACTTTTGCGCCCCGTTATTAGAACATCCCATAAATGAATACAATGAAGTGGCTTAACATAATATGCATCCTGCTTGTCTGCATGGCTTGCAATAAAGTTCATACCGAAGAGCGTTACCTTGCCTCCGATCGCCCCATGGTAACGGTATACACCATCGAAGGGAAACAGGTAACCATAGCCGACAGCCTCCCTCGGCAAAGCAAAGTGGAGGTGAATACCGATGCCTGCAAGCGCTTCAACAAGACCGAGTATCTCCCTATCGTCCACCAAGGAAAAGACTGGTATGTGTTAGAGGATAACACCGTCCCGACACCCTCAGAATGCGTCTTAGAAAAAGAGATATGGGTACGAACCCCCGCTTCCATCATCGATGATACCCTCACTTCCCATATATGCGGCTTAGGGCAGAAAGGACACCGCTATGCCATCGTCGGCTACGATCGACTCGATGCACAAGGGCATGTCAACCGCTATAAGATTCAGTACTCCGACACTGTCTGTGGCTACCTATACGCCAAGTATACCGTGTCCTCCGAGCAAGAGGCACTCCTCCATTATAATGCCCACTATTGCGACTCTATCCACTCCCGTGTGCGCAACACCTTTGGTGGTGGCGAGGCTATCGGTTGCGACTTCTATCCCGTCTCCAAACCTGCCTTTGACAATAATAAGATGCCTGCGTCATGTTATGCGCTCTATCTTAATATCTCACCGGCAGTGATAGGAAAGATCGATAGTTTCATCATTCTCGCTAAGCAAACCAAGATAAACACCTTCGTGATAGACATCAAAGACAACGAGTGCCCTGGCTACAAGGCTGAGGCTATGGCGCTCTATTCGCCTACCAACTATAAATGGGGTGGAGCAAACAAAGAGAAGATGTACCGATATGCCCTCAAGCGACTCCACGAGGAAGGCTTCTATGTCGTTGGACGTATCACCTGCTTCAAAGACTCTTACTTCGTCCGAGACAACCCCTCCTGTGCTATCACAGATAAGGCAACCGGCAAACCCTTCTATCATAACAATGCCAACTGGCCAAGCGCCTATGACCGAAGGGTATGGCAGTTCAATGTAGAACTCGCTAAAGAGGCTGTGCGGAAGTTCGGCTTCAATGAGATAAACTTCGACTATGTCCGCTTCCCAGATAAGATGACCAGCATCGAAAACCAAGTGGACTATCACAACCGCTACGGAGAATCAAAGGTGCAGGCTATCCAACGCTTCGTGCAGTATGCATGCGACGAACTACATCAGTTAGGCGTCTATGTCTCTATCGATGTCTTTGGCGAAAGCGCAAACAAAGGCTACACTACCCCCTACGGACAGTACTGGCCTGCCCTCAGTAATGTAGCCGATGTGATGTGCGGTATGCCTTATCCCGACCACTTTGCGGCTGGATACGGCGGTATCGATAAACCGTGGAACAACCCCTACAAAACCCTCTCCGTATGGGCAAGGTCAGTGCAGAGTAGGCAACAAGAGACCACCTCGCCTGCCAGGGTAAGGACGTGGATTCAAGCCTACCATGTCATGCATTATGTCGACCCCAACGGTATCGACTACAACGCTGCCAACATTGAAAAGGAGATACGGGCATTGTTCGACAATGGCCTTACCGGTGGCTACACAACTTGGCTCTCTACCTCATCCCTTGAACGCTATCGACAACAGCGACAAGCCTTTAGTATCGACTACCTCAAAGAGACACAAAAAGACGATAATTTACCTAAATAATGCTCTTGTATAGGCTTTTCTGTAGGTAGACTTGCTCGTTCCAAAGAAAATATCTAACTTTGCCGCAATACTAAATGCAAACGCAGAAGTCATGAATAGTATCAATATAGAAACTTCCACTTCGGTATGTTCGCTCTCTCTAACAGTCAATGGCGAACCCCTACTTGCCTATCGTGATGACACAACCCACAATCACGCAAAGCAACTGCCTCTTTTTGCTGACACCTTGCTTAAAGAAGTGCAATCCCGAGGCTTGAAAATAGATGCTGTAGCACTAAGTAAAGGACCTGGTAGTTACACCGGTCTGCGTATCGGAACAGCCTTCGCCAAAGGCTTATGTTACGGACTCAATGTCCCCCTCTTAGCCGTTGATACACTCCGTCTCATGGCGCAAGAAGCCCTGTCGCAGACTTCAGCAGAGGTCCTATGCCCAATGATTGATGCACGACGCATGGAAGTCTATTGCTGCTTGTTCACCCGAGACATGAACGTCCTCTCCCCCGTGGAAGCCAAGGTGATAGATGCCGATGCCTTCTGCGACATACTTAGTAACCGTACGCTCTGCTGCTTTGGAGATGGTGCCGATAAGTGCAAAGCCGTCCTCCAACATCCGAATATCTCATTCCTTGATAACATAGTACCCGACGCAAAGAATATGGGTTGTCTTGCAGAAGAAGCCTACCAAGCAGGTCGAAAAGAAGACATTGCCTACTTCGATCCCTTCTATCTCAAAGAGTACCACGCTATTCACAGCGTCAATAAGGTGTTGCAACATAACTAACACACATAACATAAAAATCTAATATTATGAAAACAGAAGAATTAAAGAAGAGTTTTCAAGAGGCTTACCGACACACTGCCGATGCCGTCTACTTCTCACCAGGACGAGTAAACCTTATTGGTGAACACACCGACTACAACGGAGGCTTCGTCTTCCCTTGCGCCCTGAGTTTTGGTACCTATTTCTTAGTGGCAAAGAACGATGCCGCTGTCATGCGTTTTAAGTCCTTGAACATGCCACAGATCATTGAACTCCCTTTAGATCAACTCACAACACCCCTTCCCGACAAGAGTTGGGTCAACTATCCACTGGGTGTCATAGCACAGTTCATCAAACGCGGAGTGAAAATTGAACAAGGTTACGACATACTAATATGGGGTAATGTACCTGCCGGCGCAGGACTCAGTTCCAGTGCCGCACTCGAGGTGGTGACTGCCTATGCCTTCAACGACCTCTTGCATACTAACTACGACCGCTCCGACCTTGCCTACATGGGGCAGATGTCTGAACATGAGTTCGCTGGAGTCAACTGTGGTATAATGGACCAGTTCGCTTCCGCGCAAGGAAAGAAAGACCATGCCATATACCTCAACTGCGATACCCTACAGTTCGAGTTAGTACCCGTCAAACTCGATGGAATAAAGATCGTCATCAGCAATACCCATAGTCCTCACAAACTCGACTCTGGTGCCTACAACGACCGAGTAGCCCAATGCCATAAAGCGGTAGAGCAACTCAGCAAGGTGCACACCCTGAAGAACCTTGCCGAACTGACCGAAGCAGAGTTCGAGAAGATAGAGTCTGCCATCACCGACCCTATCGCTCATCGCCGTGCCCGCCATGTCGTAGGCGAAGTGCAACGAACAAAAGACGCTGTCAAAGCCCTGCGTGCAGGCGACATACTCGCCTTTGGAAAACTGATGTGTGCTTCCCATGTCTCCCTCCGAGACGACTACGAAGTAACAGGACCCGAACTCGATGCCCTCGCTGAGGCTGCTTGGAAGATCGATGGATGCATCGGCTCACGCATGACAGGTGGAGGCTTTGGTGGATGCACCGTATCCCTTGTTCGAGACGAAGCCATACCGACCTTTATAGAGAAGGTAGGAGCAGAATATACCCAACGCACCGGACTGAAAGCCGATTTCTATGTAGCAGAGATAGGCGACGGTGCAAGAAAAATAGAATAATGATGGTTAATGAAAGTTCATTCGCAGGACTACTGCAACATAAGCGCATAGCACTCTTCACCCTTCGCAACCCAAATGGTATGCGGGTGCAGATAACCAACTACGGCGCAAAGATAGTATCGCTCTATGCTCCCGATAGCAATGGCGAGTTCGCCGATGTAGTACTCGGCTTCGCTACCTTCAATGAGTGGAAGACAAAAGAGACCTACTTCAATGCCGTCATCGGACGCTATGCCAATCGTATCAAAGATGGACACTTCTCGCTCGATGGCAAAAACTATCAGTTGGCTGTCAACAACGGTACCAACCACTTGCATGGCGGAAACATTGGCTTCAACGAGAAAGTGTGGGATGTCGTGGGACAGACTGCCTATTCCGTCTCGCTGCACTACTGCTCACCCGATGGCGAAGAAGGCTACCCTGGCAAACTCGATGTCTTTGTCACCTATCGACTCACACGCGACAATGCCCTTAGCATCTCCTACGAAGCCAAGACCGATAAGCCTACTATTGTGGGCTTTACCAATCACGCATACTTCAACCTCAATGGCGAAGGTAATGGCACAGTGCGTAACCATACCCTGCAAGTAAATGCCGATTACTATACCCCATTCGACGATACCGCATGCCCAACGGGAGAGATACTGCCCGTTGAGGGTACCGACATGGACTTCCGGCAACCGGTCTGCATCGAAGAACGCATCGATAAGCCTTTCTTCGTCCCAGGACGAGGTATCGACAATAACTGGGTACTTCGCAAGCAAAGCCAGAAGAAAGAACCCGAGTTGGCGGCTGTGGTAAAAGGGGGTGGACGAACCATGGAGGTCTGGACCACCATGCCAGGACTGCAAGTATATACCGGTAACTGGGTCGAGAAAAACATAGGCAAGTCCGGAAAAGAGTACGATGTACAGACCTCAATAAGTCTTGAGGCGCAGAACTTCCCCAACTCGCCGAACATACCTACCTTCCCTTCGCCCGTCTTGCGCCCAGGAAAAGTCTATTTTGAACAATGTATTTATAAATTCATTAAGTGAGATTATCCCATTGTGTCATATTGAGTATAGTCGGTGTGATAGGATTGTTAGGCACCTCCTGCTCTACGCAGAAAAACACCGCTGCCACACGCTTCTATCATGCCACTACTACTCGATATAATATCTACTACAATGGTAACCTCTCCTATCAAGAAGGCATAAAGGCTATCGACAAAGCCAATCAAGACGACTACTCTCGACTCATACCCCTCTATGCTATCAGCAACCACGATGCAGCACAAGCGGCTACCAGCCAAATGGACCGCACTATCGAGAAGTGCCGCAAGTGCATCAAACTACATTCCATAAAGAAAAAGCCAACGCCAGACCCTAAGAAACGCAACGACCCGAAGTACCAAGCCTTTCTTAACCAACGCGAGTTCAATAAGTATATGTCCGACGCGTGGATGCTACTCGGACAAGCCGAGTTCCATAAAGGCGACTTCCTCGGCTCGATTGGCACTTTCTCCTATATACTAAAGGACTACGACTACGATAAAAACATTGTCGCACAGTGCCAGTTGTGGATAGCACGCGCCTACGCAGAGATAGGCTGGATGTACGAAGCCGAAGAGATGCTTCAGAAAGTTAACCAAGATAACCTCACCCGCAAGAAAGCATACCTCTATTCTGCCGTCACGGCGGACATCAAACTCAAGTCCGAACTGTATAAAGACGCTATCCCGTTCCTTAAACTCGCCGTAAAGGACGAGACAAAAGAGCAGCAGACACGCTACTATTATCTCCTTGGACAACTCTACGAACAGCAAGGCGACAAGAACATTGCCACCGAGATGTACAAGAAAGTGTCGAACAAGAACCCCAACGCAGACATGGACTTCTCTGCTCGTATCAAGCGTATGGAACTGTCCAACGATATTGCGGGACTAAAGAAGATCGCTAAGCAATACAAGAACCGTGAGAAGTTAGACTATATCTACGGTGCCCTCGGTGATATCTATCTCGAAAAGAAAGATACTACAGAAGCTCTGCAGTGGTACAAAGCTGCTATCGATACCATCAAGCAAGCTAGCCTTAAAAAAGCCAGTATCTTAGTGCGAGCAGCCGACCTGCACTACGAACGGCAAGCCTATGCCTCCGCACAACCCTATTATGCCGAAGCGGTAAACATACTTTCCAATGAGTCACCCGAATACAAACGCTGCTCAAAGCGTGCCGAGGTGCTGGGCGAACTCGTTGCACAACAGAACATTGTCTCGCTGCAAGACTCCCTGCAGTATCTTAGCACCTTGCCCGAAGACCAACAACTGGTTATCGTTCAGCAAGTCATAGCCGACCTCGAGAAAGCCGAACAAGAAGCCTTAGCGCGTGCCGAGCAAGAAGAACGAGAAGCACAACAAGGCGGATTGCAAAGCGTCAATACACGAAACATGATTGGCGGTGGTGGCGCTACCGCCGACTGGTACTTCTATAACGCACAACTCGTGCGCTCCGGAAAACAAGCCTTCGCCCAGAAATGGGGTAACCGTACGCTGGAAGACAACTGGCGACGGAGTAGCAAAGTCACATCCGCCGCTTTCGAAGATACTGAGTTCGACTATTCCGACAACGACTCTATCCCTACCGATAGCCTCGCTTCGGATAACGCAAAACAAGAGTCAGTAGACCCCAAAGACCCACAGTTCTACCTGCAACAGATTCCTAAGACCGACGAAGCCATAGCCGCTTCCAACGCACAGATTGCCGATGCACTCTACGAGATGATCCATATCTATCAGAATAAGTTGGAAGACGAGACCCTTGCCGAAGAGACCTACCAAGAGTTCCGCCGCCGATTCCCGATGGACGAACGATTACTCGAACTCTATTATCGGCAGTATCTCAATAAACTCAAAGTAAACGACGCTGCAGGGGCACAACCTTACAAAAACCTAATCTTAGCGGAGTTTCCTGAGAGCGAAGAGGCTAACATAGTTACCGATCCTAACTACTTCGCGCGACTACAACGCATGGCGGTTGAACAAGACTCGCTCTACCAAGTTACCTACGAGCAATACAAAAAAGGAGGCTTTGCCGCCGTCAAGAGCAACAAAGTATATGCCGAAGAGAACTATCCATTCTCCCCATTAATGCCGAAGTTCCTCTTCCTCAATGCCGTTGCCGTAGCCAAGACCGAAGGACAACCTGCCTTCATCGAAGCATTGCGCGATATGGTTACTCGCTACCCAACAAGCGATGTCGGAGCAATGGCAAAAGATATGCTGGCCATGATGAACCAAGGTATGGAGAGCCAACAAGGTGGTACGGTCAACTCTCTATCCGAACACCGTACTACCGCTATTCAAGTGACTGATGTCGACTCAACCGCTGCATCCGACTTCTCTACCGAACGAAACGAACCAAGTTATCTGTATCTATGCCTCGAGGCTGACGAGGCGCAACTGAATAACTTGCTCTACCAAGTCGCTTTGTTCAACTTCTCTCAGTTCATGATAAAAGACTTCGACCTCAAAGCATATCCTATCTTCCATACCTCGGGTCTTGCGGCTCTGCAGATACTTGGCTTCGATAGCCTCGATGAAGCCGAATGGTATCGCTCTATGTTAGAGAATAATACCGACCTGCAAGTCTATTTTGCAGAACATCACGTGCAAGTCATTACCATCACCGACACCAATAGCAAACTCCTCTATAACCCGTTCACCCTCGAGGAATACAATACCTTCCTGAACGACAATACTGCCCCTAACAAGCAATAAAAAAGAGAGGTTACTTGTCGTAGGACAAATAACCCCTCGTGTGAAAAAGAGTTTCTCTTACTTACGGATACCCAATTCCTTAATGATAGCACGATAACGCTCAATATCTTGCTCCTTCAAGTAGTCAAGCAAACGACGACGCTTACCTACCAAACGGGTTAAGGCACGCTCTGTACCGAAGTCCTTTTGGTTAGACTTTAAGTGGTCTGTCAAGTGTTGAATACGGAAAGTGAATAAGGCAATCTGACTCTCGGCACTACCTGTGTTCTTTGCGTCCTTGCCATACTGAGCAAAAATCTCTTGCTTCTTCTCTGATGTTAGATACATAACAGTAAGTATAATAAGTTAAACGATAATGGTCGTGTTTCCACACTCCCACATTTATTGACCTCCGCATCTCTGCAAAAGTCGCCTGCAAAGGTACGGCTTTTTTCTCTAACTCCAAACACTAACAACAAAATTTCTCCAACTAACCACAAAAACCCACTTCATAGAGAAACAAGCATTTCCCTGCCATGTTGCCGCATACCTCCGCCCTGTGCAAGATGCTGCGCTTGTGGAGACGACACGCCCCCGTGTCGTTCGAGCCGCAAGGCTCGGGGTAATATACAATGAACCCCTAGAATACTAGACCATCTAGTCCCTCTAGAACTTCTAGATCATCCAGAAAACCTTTCTCTTTATTTCTCTGCCACACAGTGGCAATGAAACCCCATCCACTCTCAAATCTAAAAGCCACCACTCCTAAATCTTAAAGGAACATATCAAGAAGCAAAGTACTAACTTTATCGAAGGGATATCGAAGGGATATCGAAGGGATAGGCTACCCTTACGCTACCCATACAACCCCTCAAAAGGGCCAAAAACGCCCCTATTTACCCTAAAAGCATTAGGAATTGACCGAGAAAAGTAAATGCGTAATCCGCCGCCCTTAATACCTCGCTACAACGACTTGAGATACCTGTCGGCTTCGATGGCTGCCTTGCAACCACTCCCTGCCGCTACGATGGCTTGACGATAGTGAGGGTCAGCGCAGTCTCCCGCTGCAAACACGCCTGCGATATTAGTCCGTGGACTATCGCCTTCCGTCAAGATATAACCCTCATTATCTCGCTTCAGATAATCCGCAAAGAGATCAGTGTTCGGACGGTGACCTATGGCAAGGAAGAACCCATCGATAGCAATATGTACGAGTTGCTCATCCGTCTCCCCCTTACGATATACCAAATCAGCACCCTCCACCTTCTCCTCGCCTGTCAAACGAATAGTGTTATGCTCAAATAGCACTTCTATCTTCGGATTATTCAGCACCCGTTGTTGCATGATCTCCGACGCACGCAGATAAGGCTTGCGTACAATCATATACACTTTCTTGCACAGCCGTGCTAGATACGACGCTTCCTCGCAGGCAGTATCACCACCACCCACTACAGCTACCGTCTTATTACGATAGAAGAACCCGTCACAAGTGGCGCACGCCGATACACCTTTGCCGCGATAATCCTCTTCCGATGCGATACCTAAGAACTTAGCGCTTGCACCCGTTGCAATGATCACACCGTCGGCCTCGTACACCGTGTCGTCCTCTAACCATACCTTCTTCGGACTGCAAGAGAAGTCTACCCGAGTCACTACGCTCGCAACAAACTGCGTTCCAAAACGCTCAGCCTGCCTACGCATATCCTCCATCATCTGGAAAGGCTCTACGCCGTCTGGGTAACCAGGAAAGTTCTCGACCTCCGTCGTTATCATGAGTTGTCCGCCTACCTGCGCTCCTTCAATGAGCACCGGAGAGAGATTAGCACGCGAGGCATAGATGGCTGCTGTATAACCTGCAGGACCCGAACCGATTATAAGACAAGGTGTATGCATTGTATCTATTCTTTTCTATATGTTATCGTAAGTCGTTTTGAAAAGCATCGGGGTATTCCAATCGGAATGCACAAGATGTGGTTATGTATTTAGGTTGCTTAAGCGTCAAGGTAGTTACCCGTTTCCCTTCTTTTATCTCAATAGAGAGAGGCAGATACACACTCTGCTCACCACTCCCTTCGATGCGCTTCAAGCGTATCATAAAACGTTGAATCTCCGAATGTGCATCCTTCGGTGTGAGTACAACGGTCGTCTGTTGTGGGTCTTTCGCAGCACGCTCCGTGATAGTGCATACCTGCTTCAACGCTTGGGCGTAGAGAAACGGATTTGCCTCCATCAGTTCTTGCTTAGTAGGCGTCGAGAGCGTCAACTCATCCATCGAACTGCTGTAGAGATAGAGTGTACTACCATCGAAAGCGGCTTCTGTGTCGAACATCGAAAGCCAAAAGCACTGACCACGCATGCAGAGGCTACCCGTATAGTTCATCGGTTGCGTGGCGTCCTCGGTGATAGTGATTGTGAAATCCGACTGCAAGGTGCGCTTCTCAATGTTCGAAAGAAAAACATCGAGAGTAGTAGCGTATGTACATACTGCTACTGCCCCCAAGCACATTGTGCTTAATACCCGGCGGTAGGCTCGCTGTAGGAAAGATAATGTTAGGTTATTCGGTCGTCTCATGCTAACCCTAACTCCTGCAATTTCTGTTCCAAAGTCAACTCATCCTGTATCAATACATCGCGCCCCTTGGGACCTTTGTTCGGACCTACAATACCGGCCGCCTCTAATTGGTCTGACAACTTACCGGCACGGTTATAACCAATCTCGAACGCACGCTGCAACTTACTCGTTGAACCTTCCTGTTTACGAACAACATAACGTGCTACATCGGCAAACATAGGATCGAGACGCTTCATGTCTACCGCTCCTGGAACGGGTTCTTCCGAACCTTCTGGGATATACTCAGGTAACTGATAAGGCTCCGTATAACTCTGTTGTGATTTAATATGCGCTACTATTGCATCCACCTCAGGCGTGTCGACAAAGGCACATTGGATACGCGTTATGTTGCTATTGCCTGAATAAAGCATATCGCCACGACCTATCAAGTGCTCTGCACCCTTCGTGTCAAGCACCGTACGAGAGTCGATAACCGATTGCGTACGCAGTGCAATACGAGTAGGGATGTTCGCCTTGATAACACCCGTCACAATGTTTACCGATGGACGTTGCGTAGCCAAGATCATATGCATACCCACTGCACGCGCCTTTTGGGTGATACGAGCAATTGGCATCTCCACTTGCTTGCCAGACTGCATGATGAAGTCACCATACTCATCGATGATGATAACGATATACGGCAGGAAACGGTGATGAAGTCCGTCACCTACTATCTTCTCAGGGTTCAAATGGCGATTGATGAACCTTTCGTTGTATTCCTCAAGCGTTCGTACACCCGCATCCATAAGCAGCCGATAGCGGTTCTCCATCTCAAGAACAAGCGAGTTGAGAGTATTGATCACCTTCTCGCAGTCGGTGATAACTATATCTTTCTCCTCTACATCAGGCGGGGCTGCAAGATAGTGCTTGCTAAGCGCCTTATAGGGGTAGAACTCCACCATCTTAGGGTCAACCAATACAAACTTCAACTCCGCCGGATGCTTCTTGTAGAGTAGGGAAGTGATAATAGCATTGATAGCAACCGATTTACCTTGTCCCGTCGCACCGGCTACCAACAAGTGAGGAGTCTTCGCCAAATCGAACATGAAGATCTCATTGGTGATAGTCTTTCCTATTGCAACCGGTAACTTCATCTTCTTGTTCTCTTGGAACAACTTACTTGCTATCACCGAGTGCATACTGACTGTCTGTGGCGTCTTGTTAGGCACTTCTATACCTACCGTACCTTTACCTGGCATTGGCGCTATGATACGGATACCTTCGGCAGCAAGGCACATCATGATATCGTCTTCAATACTCTTAATTCGGGATAACTTAATGCCTTCCTTAGGCACAATCTCGTAAAGCGTTACCGTTGGACCAACCGTTGCCGAGATACTCTTTATCTCTATGCCGTAACTCTTTAAGGCATTGACAATGCGGTTCTTATTCGCATTCTGCTCATCACGGTCGATGATAGGCGCAATGTCGTTGTCATAAGTCTTAAGTAGACTGAGACTTGGAAACTGATACTGCGACAAGTCCTTACGTGGGTCATAAGGACCGAGTTGAGATAGTATATCCTCAGGCGTCTTATCTTTATCTATTACGGTATTAGTAGCAGGCGGATTAACTGTGAGAGGTATATCATCTCCGTTACTCGAATCCTCCGAAGGTGTATCCTCCTTAGAGTCTTCTTGGGGATCATCGCCCTCGTCAGTAGACCCCTGTTCATCACCCTCATTGGTGATAACCAATCCTATCTCTTGCCCCGAAGGGTCTTCAGTAGATGGGTCCACAATGGTGATATCATCGTCTGCATCACCACTATCCTTCGTGTCGTAACCTCCTTCGTTAGCACCATCTGCAGATTCTATACCATTCTCCGTTGTCGCTTCCTTCTTCCGACGCTTGAACCAAGAAGCAATAGTCAGCCCAATACGCTTGAGCGTAGGAATAGTATTCTCGTTGGTGGCTATGAGGAATATCAACAGAGAACCGAGCACAAGAAGCAGTGTGCCAAAGACCTCAATGTACGATATAAGCCAATCGCTAATCAAATAACCACACCTGCCTCCGATATAAAGACCACTATCAATGCCTATCGCTACTTGGATAAACCCAAGGAAGAAACTCGTCCAGAGTATCCAGAAAATGGTATGCAAGAGAATACGTAGTTTCTTTGTACATTCAATGGCATGAGTAAGATACAACCCAAAGAAGATGATCAAGAATAAGATACCGGCTGAGGCTATACCAAAGCAACCATTCACGAGGAAGCGTGCTAACAATGCGCCTTCCAGTCCGGTGATGTTTTGTATGGCATCCCTTAACGCACGGCGGGTAGGGTATTCCTGTTCCAATATAGAGCAATCCGCATTACCTGTAAAGAAAAAGGAGATGAAAGCAACGGTAGCATAAGCACCGAACAAGATAGCGAGTACGCCCACAATGGCTGTGAATTGCTTACTCTTAACAATCTCAAGGAATGACTTCTTCTCAGTTGGTGCAGAAGAAGTCCTCTCGGCTTTTATTTCCTTCTCAGGACGATGTGGTCTCTTTGGCGGCATATAGTATTTTTATAGTCTGTTCAATTAGTCAACGATAAGCATGGCATCTCCGTAGTCACCGAAGTGCAACCCATGTTTAATAGCCTCTTCGTAGGCGTGCATCACATTCTCGTAGCCTCCAAAAGTGGCTACCATAATGAGTTGCGTCGATTGAGGCATATAGAGGTTAGCCAACATGCAGTTGGCAACAGTGAAGTCGTAAGGAGGAGCAATAAACTTGTTGATCCATCCCGAATAACTTTTGATGTGTCCGTCTGTGCCGGCAACAGCCTCTAAGGCACGCATCACATCCGACCCAATAGCGCAGATACGCTTTTTCTCTTTGTGTAAGCGCTCAATAGTGTTAACAACCTCTTGCGATATCTCTATCTGCTCGGAGTCCATCTTATGCTTGCTCAAGTCCTCTACATCGATCGAACGGAACACACCCAAACCAATGTGCGAGGTGATAAACTCTGAACCGATACCGCGTATCTCCATTCGCTTTAAGATCGACTTAGAGAAGTGGAGTCCCGACGCAGGTACAGCAACGGCTCCCACATTCTTTGCAAAGAGAGTCTGGTAGCGATTTACATCGTCCTTATCACGCGGGTCGGGGTTCTCCTTATCTCGCTTGATATACTTAGGTAACGGTGTCTCACCCAAGTCGAACAGTTTCTTACGGAACTCCTCAGGCGAATAGTCAGTGAGGAAACGCAGTGTACGACCACGCGAGGTAGTGTTGTCGATCACTTCGGCTACGATGGTATTATCCTCGTCGAAGTAGATCTTATTGCCGATACGGATCTTACGGGCAGGGTCTACTATCACGTCCCAATAGCGGTTCTCATGATTCAATTCACGAAGTAAGAACACTTCGATAGTAGCACCCGTGCGCTCTTTATGACCATACAAACGGGCAGGGAACACCTTCGTATCGTTGAATATGAAATAGTCGCCCTCACTGAAATAGTCGAGCATCTCTTGGATAGTCTTAAACTCTATCTCGCCTGTCTTTCGGTGTAACACGAGCATTTGCGCTTCGTCACGGAACGGAGCAGGGTACTGAGCAATTAATTCTTCCGGTAAATGGAACTTAAACTGAGATAGCTTCATAGATCTTGGTTTTATCTTTTATATACTGCACAAGGCAGGAGTTAGTATTATCGTTATTATTGTGGCAGCGCACTACTATTGAGAATCGCCTCAAACTGCTCAAGGGATAGACTGTCTTCCACTCGGTAGTCTCCCACGCGGGTGCGTCGCAACTCCGTGAGATAAGCACCCGAGTGAAGTGTCTCACCTATGTCTCGCGCTAAGGCACGGATATAAGTCCCTTTCGAACACCGTACTCTTATTCGCAGCAACATCGTCGTTGGGTCAAACGATAGCATCTCTATCTCTTGAATAGTAATCTGCTTAGGCTTGATTTCCGCCGACTCTCCCTTGCGCGCATAGTCGTAAGCCCGCTTACCATTTATCTTGACAGCAGAAAACATGGGTGGCGTTTGCCATATCTGTCCCTCAAAGGACTTCAGCGTTTTGGCAACCAATGCCTCCGTGATGTGATCCGTTGTATATGTGTTATCAATAGGTTTCTCTAAGTCATAACTGGGCGTAGTTGCACCTAACTGTAGCGTAGCTATATATTCCTTTTCATGTGCCTGCAGTTCATCAATCCGCTTCGTGCAATGACCCGTGCATATAACTACTACACCCGTAGCCAATGGGTCTAATGTACCTGCATGCCCCACTTTGAGTTTCTTGATGCCTAACTTGTTGCATATCATCCATCGCACCTTCCCTACAATGTCGAACGAAGTCCATTGGTATGGCTTATCGAACGACAATATCTCTCCCTCTATAAAGTCCATCTTCAGTCTTTAGGCAACGAAACTATAGATGACAGAGAACAATCCTACTACCAAGCAGTACAGCGCAAACCATATAAGCTTCTGCTTCTTAACTATACCTATCATGAACTTGCAAGCAAGGCATCCCGTTACAAAAGCGGCTACGAAACCTACTATCAATGAAGATATTGGTAATGCCGTGACGGCCTCCGGTGCTTGGATATAGTCAATTGTATCGAGCAACGCCTCTCCCAATATCGGAATCAACACCATTAGGAAAGAGAACTGTGCTACAGCGCTTTTCTTTACACCACAGAGGAGTCCCGTAGCAATAGTCGTACCCGAACGAGATAGACCAGGTAATATTGCCACAGCCTGCGACAAGCCTATGATAATGGCATCTTTATAGGTAACATCCCGTCCTACTTCCTCGCCACTATTCGCTTGCTTCTCTCTCCGTTTGCATATATACTCACTCAGCGATAGTAGACATGCCGTGATGATAAGGCAGATGCCGACAAGCAATAGCCCGTTGCCAAACAGTTCCTCTACATAGTCTTTGGCAAACACACCGACAAAGAAGATTGGTATCATCGAAACGAGAATCTTAGCGGTATAGTCCTTTTCGCTGTTCCATTTCAGGGTAGAGAAGTCGCCTTTCAGTAACCAGACGACCTCTTTCCATAGTACCACGATGGTGGAAAGTACAGTAGCCACATGAACAATGATAGCGAAGGTGAGATTCTCCTCTCCGCTTGTTCCAAGCAAGGCTTGCCCGATCTCTAAGTGACCGCTGCTACTGACAGGCAGAAACTCTGTCAGTCCTTGAATGATTCCGAGTATAAGTGCTTCTAATGCGTTCATTGTTTGGTAGGCGTATTATCGTCAATCTTTTTCTTCTTGGGGTTAAACAGTATGGCAAAAATTATGCCGATGAAACCGAAGAAGGCTATCATCGGTCCTATTGTCACACGCCTTACCGAGAATATGTCAGGGTTATACTTAGTAGCCCCACTAGGTTCGCCTACCATTAGGGCAAAGCCTACAATAGTGATGATAAAGAATACGACAATCAGTATGCTGTTTAACTTTGGCAGATTGTATTTCATAATCAAAGGGATTGATTGGTTAATCGTTCTGTTAGATATAGTACAAATCGTTCGTTCGAGTACGAATGTACTTGTTTACGGCGAAGCAAGACGCCGAGAAGGTGGTGAGCAGTCCAAAGAAAAAGACCGACAAGACCACAATAGCGATGTTCTTCACGTCAAGCGCAAAGAAGCGTATCTGCATATATTGGTAGCAATACCAGATCATTAGGGCGATCAGTCCCAACGCTACTACGCTGGCTATTGCTCCTATACCTACATTCTTCTTCACAATAGGTGCTTTGATAACCCAAGGCGTTGCTCCGACTAACTTCATCGTGTTGATAAGGAATCGGCGCGAATAGATATTGAGTCGGATAGTGTTCACTATAAGTGCTATGGCAATAAACAGTAGGATGAGTGCCATCGAGAGTAGGATAATAGATATCTTGCCAATGTTATTGTTCAAGATATCGATCAGGTCCTCTTGGTATGCCACTCGCTCTACCGCAGGGAACGATGTCAGTATCTTCTCGATATGCTTGATACTGTCAATCTGTACATTCTCGGCAGTGAGATGTATCTCATAAGAAGCCGACAACGGATTATATCCTAAGAAAGCCGTTGGGTCCTCCCCAAGGTTTTGTATGTGCTGCTTTAGTGCATCGTCTTTGGTAATGTAGTGGTAGTCTTTGGTGAAAGGAGCAATGTCGAGCAGATTGCCTACGCGTGCCACTTCGGTAGAGTCGGCACTCTCTGCCAATACCGCCGTGATAGTCATGTTCTCCTTGGTAGTATGTATAAAGTTATGCAGTGATAGCATTAGCACCACTTCAACTCCCACAAAGAAAAGCATTAACACAATACTCACCGCTGTGGTCAAATACATATTCCAAAAATAGTGTCTTTTCATAGGCTATCTAATATTCCACTTATATTCAACTTACAATCCACTTATACTCCACTTATACTCCACTTATACTCCACTTATACTCCACTTATACTCCACTTTCCATTTCCGTACAATTCGCATACAGCACCTTTACAATCTGCAATACAATCCATTATAAACGCTCAAGAATTAGGTGCTACACAAAAAGGCAACACCTAATTCTAAAGCTATTCTCGTATTGTTTTCCGACTTAGTACTCCCAAAGGTCTTGCTCGAAGTTTAGGAGTTCGTCGAATATACGCTGTTGCTCTTTCTTAATCTCTTGCTCGCTCTTAGCATACGATAAGATCATGCGGTCGTACATATTGCTATCCCCAATGAGATAGGAAGTGTACAGCTTCTTTGCAAAGAACTCATCGTAAGTAACACGCTTAGTATCGTTCTGCTGTGGGATGAGATACTGCTTTGCAAGGTATGGTCTCAGTTCATCGAATGCTATCCAGAACAGCATCGACTCTTGCACTGCCTGCATCAAATTGTCAGGATTGTCTGACTGAATCTTGTCCGACTGCATAGGAGCGATACCGATAATCTTTGAGTAAAGACGCGAGTAGTGCTTGTCAAAGAATATCTCTTCCTGGATGAGGTACTTCAATTGGTTACGAACAAAGCCCTCGAAAGGATAGAAGTGGAACGACATCTTGTCGTTGATCGAATCGTAGTGCAAGAGCATAGCGTCCGAGCACTCTGGATTGTAGTGACAAGTATCGTCAGAGTAGTCTGCCGTAGGGTCATCGACCAAGAACAAACTAGGTATCTCATTCTTTGGTATGATGTTTTGGTTCGTAAAGGTAGGCTTGATCTTGTCCTGTGCTTTACGATATACAGGCAGACCGTCAACCATAGCATCTACTATAACCTTCAACAGATTACGATACTCAGGGTCATCGTATCTTGTAGGGAAGTAGAGTTGATAGTTCTGCTTGTATCGCATATCGATGATACGATACACAATACGTGAATACACTACATCGTCTCGACGGTGAAATACACTCATCAATGTGTCTGCTGCATCATTTAGCTCTGCTGTCTCGAACATTACTGCGCCTTTACTATCAAAGTAAGGATTGATAGGGTGCTGTGCATTCGTAGCAGTGAGCATAGCAAACAATAAGATTACCAAAACACTTATTTTTTTCATACTATTATGTTTTATTCCTTTCTAAGGTTTCGCTTTTATATCATCAATTCAGGGTCAAAGGTATACCACGCAAGCGAACTTCTTTGCCTTCAGGACCTTTAGCACGGATATCGACAATGTTGATTACAGCGCCTTGTTTCAGTTTCTCAAGTTGCGCTCTTTGCTGTGCGCTAAACTTGTTACCCTTTGCTTGTGAGGTTCCCACAGGTGTTTGCAACTGGAACGAGGTTATTGTAAATGGCAAGTCGAGCAATCCTTCTGGACCGTAGCTTGCGATGATAGTAGCATCCTTATTGAGCAAGGCATTACGAGCCACTTTACCTTCTTGGTATTCGGTAGCACCACTCTTGAAGTAAGCGCCTGGTTTAGGCAGTTCCTTTACACGGTATTCTCTCTCGCCCATTGCTTGCCAACGACCATCCAATTCGGCTTGAACGGCAATAGTTACCTGCTTGCTACCTGCATTAGGCTTTATTATCCACATGCCCTTTTGTTGTGAGGATGTAGCGCCAGTAACAGTGACACGGATCTTATCGTTCGATATACCAGGAACGGAGATAGAGAACTTGTTCTGGTAATCACGGTACATGATGTTGAGGTCGGTGTTCGATATAGTAACAGAAGGCTCTCCTACACTATATGAACTCTCGAACGGCAAGCGTATCTCTGTACCATCGTGCTTAGGCAAACGAAGTTCACCTGAGTACTTAAAGGTACCTGTACTACCGCACCCTACTTCGTATATACCATCGTCTCCTAATTGGTTGGAGTTGACATAGTAGATAGGTTTCTTAGTAGAGTCGACTGCCGACAATACGATCTGTGCTTGATACTTACCTCCACGCATTACGTAGGTAGATGCTGGTATGACAAGTGCTTCGAGGCTGTTTACACGGAAGTCGCTTGCATCACTCATGCCTTGCAGCATTTGCACCATTTCACCTTCGGTAGTACGGATATCGTTCTGTAACTTTGTTAAGATAGTGACAGATGCACCCACAGGCATACCCTCGAAGATAGATGCTTCCCACGATATCTCATCGCCATCGTGGTTCTTACCATTTGGTGTATCGAACATACTATCGATTGACGATTGCGTTACGGAATCGCCTTCTACGAGTCCTTTAAGGAACTCACGATATCCTTCGATATAGAGTCGCAGCATCTCGCCATTAGTCTTACCGGTACGAGGATCGGTAGCGACCATTGCGTATTGACCTGTTACATCCAAGTTACTATTACCTTCAATCTCACGAGCATTAGGGTCTGCCTTCTTACCATCGGCTAAGACAACGATCTGATACTTGAAGTTCTGTATGTAGTTATACAAACTATCGGACTTAGCCTTCAGTTCTTGTGCGTTCTTCCAAGACTCCTCCATCTTTGTAGGGTTCTGGTTGTATGCAAACTGGAAGTCGTCGTATAAGTTTGCGTTTCGTGTCTCTGAGGCTTCAATAGTTGAGTGCAAACTATCATCAACCAACTTGAAGCCGTTCAATATATCGGTACTGACGTTCAATGCCAACATGGCTGTCAGCACCAGATACATCATACCAATCATCTTTTGTCTCGGGGTTTCCGGACAGTTTTTCGCTCCTCCCATAACGTACTAATTCATTTAATTATTATTAACTACGCTGTTACTATATTAGTTGAGGGCGGATAACATATTTCCGTAAACTTGGTTCAGATCAGATATTTGTGATACCAATTTTTGTTGTGCAGCTAGGTAAGCAGCGGAAGCCTCTTGTGCTTGGTTAGCCTCACCGCACATCTTATCAACGCTACCGCTTACTTGTGCTATCTTAGCAGTTTGAGCTTTGATAGTATCGGCTTGCTCTTGGATGTTCTTTAGTTGCAGTTCGTATACAGCATTGAGAGAACCGAGTTGAGCATTAACGGCTTCAACACCTTTGCCATACTCTTTTACGTGCTTCGAGATGTTCTCCATATCGCTTACGACACCTTGATATGATTGTCCGAGTTCTTGATACTTTCCGCTCAATGCATCGGATGCTGACTTCAGAGAGTCTTGTGTTGCAGCAAATCCTTCTGCAGCCTTACCTGCAAGTTCCATCTTGGCTGAGAGATTATTTGTCTTCTCTGCGAGTTGACCAAGCGAAGCCAATTGTGCAGCGGTGTCACCTAACTTATTGATCCCTTCTTTGAGGTTCTTGAGGTCTTCTTCTGCGATAGATGGGATAGCAGCACTATCTTTCTTGCTTGCTACGGCACCACCTGCAACTGCACCGCCTTCGCTACCAATGTTACCAACGAAGTTTGGTCTTGGTTGGTCTTTGTGAGCTTCCATGATAGTAGGCTCACAGTCGTGACCAAGCAATTGAGGGAATAGGTCTTCCCAGTGATATACAGGGTGTGGTTTCTCGAGCACGCCAATGAAGAACAAGAATGCCTCGGTGAACATACCGATCATCAAGACTTGGCTTGCTCCTGGCCAGTGAAGGATTTTGAACAATGCACCGATAATAACCACAGATGCACCAATGTTATACACAATACCCACAGCACGTTGTCCGCTGTAAGACTCATACCAACGCATGAAAGCGCTTTTCTCTTTGTTTGCCATTATTGTTTAATTTTACTAAGTTGTTTGTTATACCTTAAATATATATATGTTGTGTGTATTGTCTTTTTATCTCTCACCGATGAAGGAGCGTACGCAGCGGAATCCGATATAGGAACGGCTCTCGTACTCATATTCATAGGTTCTGGTGCCGCATTGGAGGTAGTAGGATATATCTTTCCAACTGCCGCCTTTTACGACTTTGCGTTTGAGAATGTCTGGGTCATCTTTCCTTGCCATATACTGGTGTAATGGGTTAAGGTCGTTGACATAGGCATTGGATGAAGAGTTATATGCCGACATTGTCCATTCTGCCACGTTACCTGCCATATCGAATAGACCGAAGTCGTTAGGACGGAACTGTGCGACTTTCATAGTCATCACTCCGGTATCGTCCATATAACTACCTCTGTAAGGTTTAAAGTTTGCTAAGAAACAACCTTTCGAGTCACGTGCATAGTTACCGCCCCAAGGATAGGTAGACATCTTACGTCCGCCACGAGCGGCATACTCCCATTCTGCTTCTGTCGGCAGACGGTATACTTGAGCATCGATACCGCTATTGTTCTCGAAGTAGGATGTACGCCATTTGCAGAAGGCATAGGCTTGATCCCAAGTAACACCGACAACAGGATAATCAGAGAATCCGGTGTGTGAGAAGTACTTAAGCAACATAGGCTCGTTGTAGGAGTATTGGAAGTCACGCACCCAAACCATGGTATCGGGGTATACATTAATAATCATAGAGGTGATGAGGTCGTCTGGTTCGGTCAGTTTGCGTACGATAGTACTATCGTGTATACCGTTGAACTCATCAACCCAAGCAGTATCTACTCGAACAGAAGCACCTGGAGGGTAGCAACCTTTTGCTACATCGTAACGGTTACGAGCAAGAGCAGCCTCGTCGTAGTTAACCCATTTATAACGATAGTGCAACAGCTTGGTGTTGAAGACATGACTCTCACCATAATATAAGGAGGAGAGTACCTCTTTAATATCTTCGTCTTGGCTGTTCCAAGGAAGTTTCTTCTTCCAGTTGATGGTGTACTCTTCGTCTTCAGACTCTTCGTCGATGTTAGCATATTCGGTATATCCTGCATCGATGAGTGTGGTGTAAGCAATCGAGTCGCGTACCCAATAGACGAACTGTTTGTATTCGTTGTTGGTAATCTCGGTCTCGTCCATCCAGAATGCACTCACAGTAGCCATGAGTTGGTTATCTGGCTGATTGAAGATGGCAGTCTGGGTGTTACTACCCATCAAGAAAGCTCCTTGTTTGATAAACACCATACCATAGGGATTAGCCTCTTTGAAATTACCTTTTAATCCGACGCCTACCAACTCGCCTGCAGGTTTGTTACATCCAACTAGAGCGAGGATTGTAAGTGTCAAAAGCGACAATTTGCTTACTTTGCTTACTTGTCTCATAATGTTGCACTATAATTATAAATATCGTATACTTTTATATCTGTTGGCACGTTTGGGCTTGAGTATGTTAAATCCATACGCCAAATATATCTCGTGCGAGCCATAACTTTCCAATAACAGTTTGCTTGTGGGCAACTCATAGGTGTAACCTAATGTTAGTCCCGTAATAATATCCACTCCTAATAACACTCCCACATTGTTTCCGATTCGGTATGCGAGTCCCCAACGGTATTTCTCCTTATATTCGCATAGCATCGTAATGTTGCAGTCCCAAGAGGTGAAGTCGGTCATTATCATGGCACTTGGTTTCAATACCCATTTGGGCGCATGCTTCAGTTTCCAGTTGTATCCACCTGCGATATACATTGTTCCTTGCAGTCGTATGGTGGTATACTCGCTCCACTCAATCTTAGGTGCGGTGACATGAGAGTAAGATATCCCTGCGAACCACTGTTCGCAAGTGTAGTAAACACCTAATCCCATATCAAAGTTCATTCCGCTTGTTTTGGTCAGCGGTACCACATCATCGGAAGACTGATGGTAGGTAGAGCCTTGCAGTTCCGACAGGTTGACGCTATCTCCCTTAAAGCCTACGCTTACGAATCCGAGGTCGACTCCTGCACTCAAGTATCCTTTGCCTAACTTTTGCCGGTAGGCATAGGCGAAGTGGAGTGTTTGGTTGGTGAAGAGTCCGTATCTATCGTTCATAAATCGCACTCCTGCACCGTGTGCCGTCTTCCCGATGATGAAAGGCGATTGGAACGAGAAGTATGTAGTCATAGGTGCATTGTCAATGCCCGTAAACTGCATTCTGTGTAAACCACTCACTTTCATCAAGTCGCCTTCGCCTGCCGCTGCAGGATTGAAGGCTGTTGGCATATACATATATTGTCCTATCGTTGGATCGAACTGTGCTTTTATAGCGGATATAAAAGCGAGTGTGATCAGTAGTGCAATATATCTTTTCTTCATGCCAAAATCATTCGATGGGCTTATTGTGGCCCATCTCCTGCGGAATCAATACTCATCTTCATTAAAGAAGAAGTCGTCCTTGCTTGGGTAATCGGGCCAAACATCTTCGATTGATTCGTATACTTCGTCTTCGTCTTCGAGTTCTTGCAAGTTCTCTATAACTTCAGCAGGTGCACCTGTCCGAATTGCGTAATCAAGCAATTCATCTTTGGTAGCGGGCCATGGTGCATCTTCAATCTTTGACGCTAATTCTAATGTCCAAACCATGTTGTTATTGTTTATAGAGTCTGATATATTCAAAATACCGCGCAAAGGTATTTTTTTTTCGTGATATAACCAAGCACTTTCTTATTTTTTCCACAAAAAAAGTTCTTTTCCGTCAATTTGACCTACAAAACGTGATAAAATGAAAAAGAAATCACTTAGTCGATTGACATATTGCAAACAGTTTATAGGGTTGTTCGGGTCGTTATCGTTGGTTTCTTTGTTTGCGTTGGGGGTATTGTTTGGGTTGTTTCCGTAGTCTTTGTTGTTTTCGTTGGTTTCAGTTGTGTTATTTTCGAGTAATCGGACGATGTTTCTTTCGAGCCGTCGGGTGATAGTTCGGCAGACATGACAGAGTGCGATTCGTTCGTTGCCGCTTGGGAGAATGAAACCTCGCATGGGTGGTAGGTCTTTGCTTAGGTCGTCGATGCATTGCTCAAGGTAATGGACATCGGCGGTTGTCAAGTAGATTCCGTTGTTTGTGTTGTTTTTGTTGTTGGTGTTTTGCTCGAGTTTTGCGTTGTTGTCGCTTATGTTATTGGGGTCGGCAAGGTAGGCACCGAGTGTGAACATCTTGTTCTGTATGTTCAGCAGTATATCGGCTAACTCAGGTTCAGTTATCTTGCTGAGTAGCAGGCTGATGAAGGAATTGAGTTCGTCGGCAGTACCATAACACTCAAGTCGGAGGTCGCCTTTGGAAACTCGCTGTCCCCCAATGAGTGATGTCTGGCCGTGGTCGCCTGTTTTGGTGTAAATCTTCATAATTATATGTGCATGTAATAGGTTCTCTTAGGTAGTTGTTTGCGGAAGAACACGATGCCGAGTTGGAAACAGTCGAGACAGATGTGCACCCGTGGGTCTTGTTGTATCTCGTCCCATGCCTGCGTCATACTGCGTGAGGCGTGAATGTCGTCGATGATGATGATGCTTTGCTCGCTACAGTGTTCGGCAATGAGTTGGAAGTAGTGCAAGGTGGCATCGTGGCGGTGGTTGGCATCGATGAAGGCGGCATCGACAGGCTTTTGGAGCGCCTTGAGCACCTCTGGCAGTTGGTCGTCGATGTTGCCAATGTACTGTTTTATGTTCTGCCGTTGCAGTCTTTGGAATATGTTGCCGGCCTCTTGCGCAATGTTGGGGCAGCCTTCGAAGGTGAGTATCTGTGCCTTCGGCGCAGCGTTGCTTAGGTAGGCGGTTGTGATGCCGAGACTTGTACCTAACTCTATGACACACTGTGGTTTGAGTGCGTTGAGTATGCGGAAAAGCATTTGTGCTTCTTGGGGTGTCTTGAGGGATGTCCGTGCGATGTGACTGATGGACCTTTTCCCGCTTGTGCCTGTGCCGAGGTCGGTGACTTGTAGGGTCTTTGTGGAACCGAGTAGCCGCTGTCGTTCTTGCTCGATTGGGCGGAAGCAGTAGTATGCATTATCGTCGTACATGACGAAATGTATGAGGTCGTAAAGGAAAGGCGAATGGACGCCATAGCCGAGGGTGTTGCGTGCTCGGAGAAGGTGTCGGATATAATAGAAGGTTCTATATATCAGGTCGTTAATATGTACCGATGAGGTCGTCATGGTCTTTCCTGTAGGGTTAAGTTTTCGGACTGCAAAGGTAATAATATATATTGTGTATGCCATGGGGTTGGCGGAATTTTTTTTCGCTTTGCTTATGTTTTGGGTTGCCCGTGGGGGATTGTATGTGGGTGGTTCACTAGGCGAACGTTGGTAATTGTATGTTAGGAATTGCATGTTAGGAATTTCATGTTGTGGAGGGTGGATTTTGAGTGCTAAAAGCTATTGGGAAATCTCGGAGAAAGCATTAAGAAAGTAGCGTAAAGTAAGCTGTATCTACCGTGTATCTACCGTGTATGTACCGTGTTTGTCTCGTCCTGTCCCGCTGACAAGTAGGGGACAGGTTGGGGGCAAATTCGGGGTTGATGGGAGGGAGTTTTGTGGCGAGTGGGATGGGAATTTTATGGCGGTGGTATGTAATTTTTGGGTTGGTAGGATGCAATTTTTGGGTTGGTATGATGTCATTTTGGGGTGAGTGGGGAATGGTTTTGGTGTTTGTTCTATGGTTGATAGAAGTAGGTTCTTCTTTTTCAGGTGAAGGGTGTTTGGAAAGGGCTTGGAGGGTAGTTGGAGAGGGCTTGGAGAGTGGTTGGGAAGCGGAAAATTGAAAGGATTGCGGTGCGGGTTTGCGTATGTATGGAAATAATTGTACCTTTGCGGCATAAAGTGTAGATGGGTTAATGGGGCGTATCGGGTGGGGTATTTTGACTTGTTTAGTGGGGTATTTTGACAGAAAAGGTTGGGTGACGATTGCGGATTGAGAGTGTGCGGGTTGGTTACTAAGTGGGTGATTATAAGACAATAACTAACTGAAAATATCAATTTTATTATTTAATTATGTGGTTAACAGATTCATCTATTGGTCGTAAGTTCGTAATGAGCATTACAGGCCTTGCGTTGGTCCTCTTCTTGCTATTCCACGGCTGCATGAATGTGGTTTTGGTGTTCTCTGAGGAGGGCTACAACTGGATTTGCTCGGTATTAGGAGCGAACTGGTACGCAATTATCGGGACGCTCGGATTGGCGTTGCTGATATTTATTCACTTCTTCTATGCCATTTGCCTGACGATTCAGAACCGTCATGCTCGTGGCAATGATCGTTACGCTGAGTCAGCGCGTCAGGAAGGCGTTGATTGGGAGTCGAAGAACATGCTTGTACTTGGAGCGTGCGTGTTGGGCTTCCTTATTCTTCACTTCTACAACTTCTGGTTCAAGATGCAGTTTGCGGAACTGACCGGTATCGAGACAGGTGCTTTTGACCCGCAGAACGGTGCGGCTTATGTGAAGGCGTTGTTCACTACTCCTGTGTGGGGGCAAGTGTATTGCGTGCTCTATCTGCTGTGGTTCGTAGCCTTGTGGCTTCACCTCAACCATGGTGTGTGGTCGGCACTACAGACATTGGGCTGGAATAACCTGAAGTGGCTGAAGCGCACCAAGGTGATTGGTACTGTAGTAGCGTCGCTTGTTATCTTGCCTTTCGCAGTGGTAGTGTTCTATTACCTCGGGATGGGCGTAGGTATGCTTTGTGCTTAAGGAATTTAAAAACGAATAGATATGAATAATAAGGTTGTCTTTTTGCAGGGTTTTCGTGAGGTGATACTGTTATTGACGGTGTTCTTTATGATGCTGCCTATCAAGGAAATGGACTACTTAGGCGCGGCCGTGATGCTTTTGATGCTGGCTGTGTTCATGGTGAATGCGGCGATGTACGTCATTCGGGATAAGAAAATATATACATGGGACAAGGGAGTACTTGTTGTGTCGATGGTGATAGAGACACTATTGATCGTGGTGGGTTACTTCGTAATCTTGCCTGCCGTTGTGGGTACTATTGTCTTGTTCTGGGCTGCGGTATTGATGGCACTTGGGGTTATCCTTTGTGCATTATATCCTGTGCTTGTGAAGAAAGGCAAACTGCAGATGATTGACGATAACGATGGTGCCGTATTAATGAACTATCTCATTATGGCTATCTCGTTGTTGGCAGTCAGTCATACTCTATTTAATTGATAATAAACATACAATAAATAATGGCAACAAAAAAAGAAACAGGAATCATCACGCCTGAAATGGCGA
>CAVJQD010000011.1:0-34532 GCA_963651555.1 uncultured Clostridium sp.
AGTGGACTGAACAAGAATACCTTGTCGAGCCCTCGTGTCGTTCGGGTCGCCAGACTCGATTGTGGCAACTATGCGTGTTATATGATACTTATTGTTTTCCTCCATCCTAACTTGTTAATTGTTACTTGTTAATTGCTAATTATCCCCTCCATCGCTGTTATTTCATTACTACACAACTACGCAAAGTCCTCAACTAACCTACCTATATACGTGAATGTATTATGAAATATCAATACACAAACAATCAAGAATATACGCCAATCATGTAGTACTCATTTCCTCATTTTTCGAAAAGAAAACATGTTATAAAACATATACGCGAAATTTGGAAGGTATGCGTGCGTGTCGTACCTTTGCCGACGTTAAAATCTAAAACATGAAGCAAATGAAGCGATTCTTTCTTTTGGTAACTACTCTGCTGACGCTTTGCTGCGGCATAGCAATGGCACAGACAAAAGTGTCCGGTGTCGTAATGGCAGAGGGAGAACCTGACCCCGTGATAGGAGCCAATGTGATAGTGAAAGGTACTACAACCGGTACTATCACCGACTTCGATGGTAACTTCTCGCTGAACGCAAAAGTGGGTGACGTATTGGTCGTCTCTTATTTAGGGTATAAAGCCCAAGAGATTAAGGTGACCAACACGTCTTCTCCTATTAAAGTAACCCTTCAGTCCGACAACGTGATGCTCGAGGAAGTCGTAGCCATCGGTTATGGTACAATGAAGAAATCCGATCTCACCGGCTCTGTCACTTCTGTCAAAGCTGAAGAGTTGATCAAAGCACCAGTATCCGGTCTCGATCAAGCCCTGCAAGGTCGTGCTGCCGGTGTCACCGTCACATCCAATTCAGGTCAACCTGGTGAGGCAGCCACCATCCGTATCCGTGGTATCGGTTCCGCTATCGGCGGCAACGACCCTCTGTATGTGGTCGATGGTGTCATCACAAGCGATATATCCTTCCTCGCTCCGAATGATATTCAGTCTATGGAGATCCTTAAAGATGCCTCCGCAACCGCTATCTATGGTAGCCGTGGTGCCAACGGTGTCATCCTTGTGACCACCAAGACCGGTACCGCCGGCGGCAAACTGCCCAACATCACCTTCGATGCTTACTGGGGCTTCCAGAACCGCTGGCGCAAACTCGATGTCATGAACTCTCGTGACCAGGTCGAGACAGAGTTGCGTATGGATGGTATGCGTAACGGCGCAGAGCAGATCGCCTATTATAATAAGAATGGTTTCAACGCATGGATCAATATGTATAAGTTGGGTGGAGAGTACTTCCCGACGAATTTTGACTATTCCGCACAGGAGACCGACTGGCAGGATGAGGTCTTCAAAGCCAATGCGTTCATGCACAACTACAACCTCAGTATGGACGGCGGTAACGACCGTGGACACTATGCTCTCTCAGCGAACTATTATGGACAGCAAGGTACAATCATTGGTAGTAACTACCAACGTTTCACCATTCGTCTGAATACCGACTATGAGATCCGTAAGTGGTTGGTTGTGGGCGAGCACCTTACCTTTGCCGCATCCTCGGGACGAAACGCCATGAACAACTCTTCATCGGCAGGCGCATCTGTCATATCCGCTGCCTTAGCTATGTCGCCATGGGACCCAGTCTATTATCCAGAGGGTTCGGTCAACAAGAACGGTGAGGATATTTCTGGTAACTACTCTGCGGGTACCAACTTCAAGAACGTCACCAACCCCTATCAGATGGTTTATAATACTGAGCCCTCGAGCAAGAAAGAGCGCGTCGTAGGCGATGTCTATTTCGAGATAAAGCCTATTGATGGTCTCACCATCCGCCCAAGTTTCTCTATTGACTACTCCTTGACGCGTGACCGTTCGTTCACCTATCCGAATACCTATACCTCCTATAACTACTCCGACAAAAACTTCATCTCCTCGTCTATGGGACGCTACTGCTCTATGCAGGAGGAGACCACCGCTACCTATGCTAAGAAGATTGGTCAACACAACTTCTCCGTCATGATAGGACAGACTTGGCAAGAGTATAACACATACACTATGGGTGGTTCAGGCGCTTCTATCATGAACCCTATCCCAAGCAACTGGTACCTGAGTAATGCCACGGAGGATCAGACCTACGCCTCCGACGGAGTATCGCGTATACGCCGTCTATCCTTCCTCGGTCGTGTGTTCTACTCCTATGCCGACCGCTATATGATCACCGCTAACTTCCGTGCCGACGCTTCCTCACGCTTCACCAAGAACCCATGGGGCTTCTTCCCATCCGTCGCTTTGGCTTGGCGTATGAGCGAAGAGAACTGGCTGAAGGATGTTAGTTGGCTCGATAACCTCAAGATACGTGCCGGCTTCGGACAAGTAGGTAACGATGGTATCAGCAGCAGTTCCTTCCAAGCAATCATGGGCAGCGGCTACTCAGTCTTCTATGGTTACCCTCTCGGTACCAGCCAAGAACCTGCCACAGGTGCTGCCGTACTCACACAAGTAGACCTCGATGGTAAGTGGGAGACAAACCAACAGTGGGATGCCGGTGTCGACTTCTCCTTCTGGAACGGGAAACTGAGTGGTACTATCGACTATTTCCTGCGTGATACCAAGGACGCCCTGCTCTATGTCAACGCTCCTGCTCATGTGGGTAACCGTTACTCGTTGGTGCGCAATGTGGGTAACATCCGCAACCAAGGTGTCGAACTATCCCTCAACCACGAGAACCAAGTGGGCAAGGTACACTATAACATCGGCGGTAATGTATCCTATATTCACAACGAACTGACCGCTGTCAATGGTGGTTCACCTATCTGGGGTGACCGCACGAAGACCGACGAGGGTATGGCGCTGAACTCCTTCTGGGGTTACACCTACGAGGGTGTCTACAAGACTGATGAAGAGGCTCTCGAGCAACTCTACTCTTATACCACAACCACCATCCCTGTACATGCCGGTGATGCTCGCTACAAGGACCTCAATGGAGATGGTAAACTCGACGAGAGCGACCGCTCTTGTATCGGTAACCCATTCCCGAAACTGACATACGGAATCAACCTCGGTGCTGAGTTCTATGGCGTAGATATCCAACTCTTCTTCCAAGGCGTATATGGTAACTCTATCTACAATGCCCTCCGTGAACGACTCGAAGGCGATGGTACAAGCAATGTCTTAGCATCGTATATGAAAGATAATGTCTGGGTAGGATACAACGACCTCGTTCGTGAAGCCATGCTCAAACAAGGAGTCAACTGGATGGAACTCGAGAATAGAGAAGGTACTATCCCGAACCCTTACGGCTCGTCAACCAACACAGAGAACTCTACCCGTTTCTTGGAAGACGGTAGTTACTTCCGCCTCAAGAACATACAGATAGGCTACACCCTGCCTAAGAAAGTGACGGAGAAGTTCAAGTGCTCTCGTCTACGCTTCTACGCTACGGCAAGCAACCTATTTACCATCACCAAGTATTCGGGCTATGACCCAGAAGTAGGTAGCGGTGTTGACTACGGTAACTACCCTCAGAGCCGTACCTTTACCTTCGGATTGAATGCTAACTTCTAAATCGAATGACTGTTATGAAAAAGATACAATATTTCCTAATCGCATTGGCAGTGTTGATGACAGGCTGTAAGGACTATCTCACCGAGATAGAACCGGGTACTACTCGCCTCGACGACTACTATGTATCCACATCGGCTGCCGAAGCCAATATCATCGGCTGCTATGTACCACTTATGTGGGAGTACAACAGTACCTATTTCTCAGAGTGGTTTATAGGTGATATCGTCAGCGACGATGCCCTCAAAGGGGGTGGTAGTACCTCCGATATGGCTGATTCCTACGACATGGAGAACTGGCGTACTACGTCAAGCAACACACTCCTTCTCGACTTCTACCGTGCACAATACCAAGGTATCGGTCGCTGTAACTTAGCATTGAAGTATATCTCTCAGATGGATGTAGGCATCGACGATGAGTTCACTGCCGAGAAGAAAGCACAACTGCTTGCCGAAGCGTATTTCCTTCGAGCATACTATTACTTCCGCCTCGTGCGTGTGTATGCCGGTGTACCTATGCCATTGGAGGTACTCGATAGTTCCGACAAATGGGGTATGGATCGGTCAAGTGTCAACGATGTATACAACCAGATAATAGCCGACCTCAAGATAGCCAGCGCATCACTGCCTCTGCGTAGTGAGTATGCCGACGAGGACCTCGGTCGTGCTACCAAAGGTGCAGCACAAGCCATGCTGATGAAGACATACCTCTACATGGCATCGCCCTACTGGCAGAGTTATACTATTAGCCTTACGCCCGACGAGTGCTACAAAGCAGCCAAAGCGTACGGCGACTCTATCATCGCTTCCGGTGAATATACCCTCTGCCCTAACTACGAGGACAATTTCACACTCGCAGGCGAGAACGGACCTGAGTCGGTGTTCGAGATTCAATACGAAGAGGTAGAGTGGGGTGACTATGGTGAAGGTTTTGGCTTCACTGCCGGCAGTTTCACGCAGATACTTGTCCGCTCACGTTCATCGCTCATTGGCGGTGGTTGGGGCTTTGATCACCCGACACAGAACCTATACGACGAGTTCGAGACTGCCGATAGTCTTCGCCGTAGCGTGGCTATCTACAACCCGGCAGACGAACAGATAGAGACACCTGCCGAGGAGATATACCTTGGCTCACGCCTCTTGAACAACAAATACGCCATGTATCGTGACTCCACTCGTGCTGGTGCAGGCTTAGGCAAATGGGGTATGCATGCTTCCCGTGGTCCACTCAATAACAAACAGATACGCTATGCCGATGTCCTGCTCATGTATGCCGAGGCTTGTCTGGGTGCAGGCGATGAAGGAACGGCAAAAGAGTACATCAATAAGGTTCGTGCACGCGTAGGACTGGGTGAGGTTGGTACATATACCTTCAAGGTCAATGGAGTAGAGATAACATCGCCTACGACCGAACAAGCACTCCGCCACGAACGCCGTATGGAGTTGGCTATGGAGGGACACCGTTGGTTCGATATCGTACGCTGGAACGGTGTCGACGGCAAAGGCGTCAAACAACACATGGATGCCTATAAAGCAACGGAGACAACCGATGCCCAGAGTCATATCTTGGAGTTCAACGCAGGCAAGAACGAGATATTCCCTATTCCACAGGAGGAGATACAACTCAACCCAACAACAATGCAACAAAATCCTGGCTACTAAGCCATGACAAATAACTTTTCTATTAATCAAACAAAACTAAGTTTTTTATGAAAACAAAACAAATCTGCGCCATGGCGCTGGCAGCACTTTCCTTATTCGGCTTTAGTGCATGCAACGACAACAAGAAAAACAACGATCCTGAACAAGATCTGAAACTCTCTGAGACTTCTATTAGTATGAAAGTCGGAGAGACTCACACGCTGACGGCTAACATCACTGTTGACGCTTGGGCTTCAAATGATGAAACTATTGCAACTGTTGCTGATGGCGTGGTAACTGCTGTGAAAGATGGTAATGCAATCATTACCGCTACTGCTGGCTCACAAACAAAGACCTGCATCGTCGCTGTTACCAAAGATGGTCAACAAGGTGATGGTGGCTCGAAAGTAGTAAAGGGTAGCCAGATTTGGCCTATTATCCTTGATGGAACAACCACAGAGGCTAACGCATCGAAGACTATCGCTTCATTTGCTCCTAACGATGTTGACCAATTCCTCTATGTATGGGACAATACCTATACTGGAGGTACAGCATCAGGTATGAACTTCTACGGCAATACCGATGGTTACACTACACTTATTGTCGCATCAGGTTGGTCTGGTTGTGGATTCTGCCTTACCGAAAAAGGTACAGGTTGGCAAGCCGCAGAGGCTCTACGTGCGGCTATCGTAGCAGATCCTGACTCTTACTATCTACACATGGGCATCAAGTCGACCGATAACTACAGCCACTGCTTCTATATCTTCGGTTCTGAAGCTACTAAGTTCGTCCTTGGTAAGACTGCTGTTTACGACGGTCCTGTCTATCAAGATTTTACACGTGATGGCTCATGGCAAGAGTTTGACATCCCGATGTCGAAATATGCTACAGCATTGTCTTCTACCACTTGCGCTGCTGGTGTGAACGTATTCGTCGCTCTCACTGAAGGTGTTGTTGGAGCACAACTCAACCTCGATGCTGTTTATTTCTACAAGAAGTAAGCATTCACTTACTATAAGGAGGCTGATTACCTCCTTATAGTCCTATTCATAAATATATACACCGTCAGTTATGCAAAAGACCCTCGGATTATTCCTACTGCTATCTATTCTGTTGAGTACCTGCTCAGAGCAAGAAACAACGCCTATCACACTCAACAGCAACACCCTCTCTATGAAAGTGGGTGACATCTCTACCCTTGAAGTCTCGGGTAATACCAGTGCCGTAGAATGGCTAAATAGTAATGATTCTGTGGCTTCGGTGTATTATGGCGTAGTAACAGCCAAGGCTATTGGAAAGGCAATAATTACTGCTAAGTGTGGTAAATCAAAGGCCACGTGCGAAGTCTTTGTTACCGGCACCGACGGCGCTTCCCTGCGTATCTCTCCTGCCATGGTGAGTATGAAGAAAGGCGATACCTATCAGTTCCAATATGGCAACACCTATGACCTTGAACTTACGTGGACAAGTAGCGATGAGACGATAGCACGTGTGGATAACAACGGACAAGTTACTGCTCTCGCACCGGGCAATGCTACTATCACACTAGCAACGAACATCGAGTCAGTCAGCGCCTTGGTGGCAGTAGAACACGAATGGGGTGAATATCAATTAGTATGGAGCGACGAGTTCAATGGCACCTCTCTCGACGAGAATATCTGGACCATCCAAACCGGTGGCGGTGGTTGGGGAAACAACGAGTTGCAGTATTATACCGGTCGTTCTGAGAACCTGCGTGTAGAAGACGGCAATCTCATCATCCAAGCCCGCAAAGAAACCTACGAGAACCGCGAATATACTTCTGCACGCATCATGTCCAAAGATAAGAAGACCTTTACCTATGGGAAGATGGAAGCCAGTATATCTCTGCCGGGTGGCGGAGGTCTGTGGCCTGCTTTCTGGATGATGGGTAACAGAGGCAGTTGGCCCAACTGCGGCGAGATAGATATCATGGAGTACGTAGGCAATGTGCAGAACCGTATCCTCGGTACACTCCATACCGTTCAAGACCGTTCAGGTAGCAAGAGCAGCCGCTCCTATTGGGGAACGAATATCGAAGACAACTATCATACGTACGGTATCGAATGGACAAAAGAGGAACAGAAAGGGCGTGACATCATCCGTTTCTATGTGGACGGAGAGGTATTCTCCGAACAAGTGGAGCAGGTGATCGATGACAACGAATACTGGCCCTTCAACAAGCCTCATTTCTTCATCATCAATATGGCAGTAGGAGGAAACCTTGGCGGTAGCGTCAATGATGCCATATTCGACACTCCTCGCCTAATGAAAGTAGATTGGGTACGCGTATATCAACGAGAAGAAAAATAACAACCATGCAGAGTCATAAGACATATCTATTCATATTCCTTGCTTCCTTGCTTACCCTCATTGGCTGCAACGGCACCGAGGTAGAACAGGATGCTCGCTCCGAGATGCAGAAGAGCGCCAAGCGAGGAGTATCATTTAACTTTACCCAAGCCGAAGACCTACCTTTGCTCTCGCCGTCCTGCTCCTGGGCGTACAACTGGGGCAACACCCAGAATAGCATTGCCGCACTCTGGTTCGATAGCAACGAGATGGACTTCTGCCCTATGGCGTGGAACAACTCGTTCAATGCCAACCAGATACGCGAATACGTACAGGCTCACCATAGTACTAAATATCTGCTTGGCTTCAACGAGCCTAACCTCACAGACCAGTGCAATATGACGCCTACACAAGCAGCGCAGTACTGGCCACAGGTGGTAGCTCTCGCCAAGGAACTCAACCTCAAACTGGTGTCACCGGCTATGAACTACGGCACACTCTCGGGTTATTCCGACCCTATCAAGTGGCTCGACGAGTTCTTTGCTATTGACGGTATCTCACTTGAGGACATCGACGCTATCGCCATCCACTGCTATATGGCATCGGCAAGCGGACTGCAAGGCTTTGTAGAGCGTTTCGAGAAGTATGGCAAACCTATTTGGATGACCGAGTTCTGCGCCTGGGAGAATACTATCAGTAGTGTGCAGAACCAGATGGACTATATGTGCCAAGTGCTCAACTATATGGAGCAGAACGACAATATCCAA
The DNA here is from genome assembly GCA_963651555.1 of uncultured Clostridium sp. Classification (GTDB taxonomy): domain Bacteria; phylum Bacteroidota; class Bacteroidia; order Bacteroidales; family Paludibacteraceae; genus Colicola. Next base: position 8,265 of record CAVJQD010000011.1, read on the forward strand.
CGCTACGCATGGTTCATGCCTCGCACTAGTGGGAAAGTCGACTCCTACCCATATATGCAACTGCTCACACATACCTCGCCCGTCGAACTGACCGACCTCGGTATCATCTTCACTGAGTTCTCCTCGTTCGACAAACAGGCATGGCTACCACTCGCAAGTGGCATACCTGCATACAAGTATATTGCCCTTAGTAACAACGCCACCACCCTGCGTCTCGACCCCAACAAAGTGCCGTATGTCTACAACCTGCAAGAGGGTTGCTCTATCGACTACCAAGTGAATGCCACTACTACCAATCCACTCAAGATATCGTACGCCACTTTCTCCAACTGCGAAGCGGCTATCTATATCGACGACAAACTGCAAGGCGTAGTATCACTGCCTCGTACAGGTACCATTGATGTGTTCTCCGAAGTGGAGACCGACATCACTCTCAGCAAAGGATTACACACCCTTCGCTTTGAACTACAGAAAGGCGCACTATGTCTATCTAAACTTAGTAACTAATACCCTATGCGCAGCATGAAAAGAAATATACTTTGGTTATTACTTGGTATCGTCCTACCACTCTCGGCACAAGTAACGGTTGAGACATTTGAAAATACCTACACCCCATGGGAGGTAGTAGAGAGTAGTTCTCCTACACTTCTAGACAACCCTTCTCAGACTGGACTCAACCTCTCCTGCAAAGTGCTGAAACTCACTCGTACAACAAGCGAAGCCAACTGGGCAGGTGCTATCTACCATCCCGCTTCGTCCTATACGGGTTACCGCTATGTGCATGTACTCATGTACCGCAACAATAGCAATGTACCGAACATCAAAGTCTATGACCCGACCACGCAAGATGGCTCTGCCGACGTAGCACCGATGACCACTATCGTGGCTAACCAATGGCAAGACGTAGTCTTCGATGTCAACCACGATATCGACTTCCTATTCTTCATGGTAGACCGCAGCACCCTTACCGCCGACGCTGTGATGTATATCGACGACATAGTCTTAAGCAACGATGCTACCCCTCGTACCACACCAAACGAGGCATGCGATACAGAGGATACCACTACCGAAGGCGAATATACTCTCGTATGGAACGCTGACTTCACTGGCTCATCGCTCAACCAGACCGCATGGAACATCGAAGTCAATGGCGATGGAGGAGGCAACAATGAGTTGCAGTACTACTGCGATCGTGGCGTCAACCTCGGAGTTGACCCCGTAGAAGGTAAACACTGCCTCATCCTTACCGCCACCAAAGAGTCGTACGAGGGCAAGACTTGCACCTCCGGACGTGTCAACTCACTCAACAAGACCTACTTCACCTACGGCAAGATAGCCGCTCGTATATGGTTCCCACAGACAGCCAATGGCCTATGGCCCGCCTTCTGGATGATGGGCAATAACTATAGTACCGTTGGATGGCCCAAGTGCGGCGAGTTAGATATCATCGAACTAGGACATGCTACGGGTATCAGCAACGGTACGCAAGACCGTTACTTCAATGGCGCCATGCACGTCGGCTCTGCTTGGAACACCGTATGGCACGATGCCCAATCGGTTACCTACGACTATTCTGTGGAAGACGGCTTTCATGTTATCTCCTGCGAATGGACACCCACCAGCGTCAAGATGTATGTCGATAAAGACACGCACCCCGATGCACAGCCGTATTTCTCCACTACGCTCGAACAGAATGACGATGAGAACTACAACCGCCAACTCGTATGGAGCCGACCAAACTTCATTATCTTCAATCTCGCTATCGGTGGCGACTTCCCTGGTATCCACGATATCAACAACATCACTGCCCTTGCCAATGGTTCTCGATCGATGTATATCGACTGGGTGCGAGTATATCAACGAGGAGATGCAGGTGAATCGTTCTACTCTGCTGTCGCATCCGACCCGATAGAGGCTGCACCAACAGGTCTCGAGGATGTTGTAATCGACGAGAATAACCAAGCACGTAAACTGATTATAAACGGACAACTATACATTGAGAACAACGGACATCTGTATAATGCGATGGGTGTGCGTGTTCAATAGAATGACTATGCGAAATAGGAACTTGTACATAACTATCCTCCTATCAAGTCTATTCTCTCTCTCCGCTTGCGGACAGAGAGAGCAGTACACGCTTATATGGGAGGATAACTTCGACGGCGATACACTCAATACTGCCTATTGGAATGTGGAGGATAATGCTCGTGGCGGCGGTAACGCAGAGATGCAGTACTACACCCCTCGCAATATCTCTTTCGAGAACTACCCTGGTAGCAATGAGCACTGTCTCGTTCTCAATGCTAAGCGTGAGGACTACGGTAACCGTCCCGCCACTTCCGTTCGCCTCAATACACAGGACAAGGTAACGGTTCAATATGGTAAGATAGAGGCACGTATCGCTTTCCCTTACACTGCCAACGGTATATGGCCTGCTTTCTGGATGCTTGGTAACGACATAGCGCGTGACCTCGGCAACGATGATACTGTCGATACGCAGGCAACAGAACTCGCCAGGAAAGGACAAGTGGTATGGCCACGCTGCGGCGAGATAGACATCGTCGAGATGGGACATCGTGACGGCATTGCCAAAGGATTACAAGACCGCTATTTCAATGGAGCAGCCCATTGGGGAGAGGCGTATAACAATGGCGAATATCCTAACCGTGCCGGTATATGCGAAGCACCGTATGCTATCCAAGGCGATTTCCATCTCTTTACGGTAGAGTGGAGTGAGGACAGCCTTGCTATGTACCTCGACAAAGATCAGTATCCCGAAGTAGCACCCTATTTTGCCTTATCTCTACGCAATAAAGAAGTCAACGAACCAGGGCATTACTTCAATAAGCCATTCTATTTATTGTTTAACCTTGCCGTGGGTGGATACTTCACGGGACTACCCACAAACCCTAAATACCCCGAACTAGTGACAGCCGATGACCCCAACTTCCAGCAGATAACAGGTCTCCCAACCGATGGCACACCGGTTAAGATGTATGTCGACTACGTCCGCATCTACAAAGAAAACAAGTAACAACTGGATATTATAGGCTAAACACTAACCAACTGATAAACGAATTAAACGATAAACGAATAAACCGATAAACTAATAAACCCTTCATAGTATGCAACTAAGCATAAAAGAGAAACTCGGATACAGCCTTGGTGATACCGCCTCCCACTTTGTATGGGACATGGTCAACTTCTGGCTTATCTTCTACTATACCGATGTCGCAGGTATCAGTATCGGTTGGGCTACCACTATCGCTATCCTCGGCACGATCATGGATGCCGTCATGGACCCCATAGTGGGTATCTGGGCAGACCGTACCAATACTCGTTGGGGTAAGTTCCGTCCCTTCATACTCTTCGGTGCAGTGCCTTTCGCTCTCTGCGCCTTACTCGCATTCTGGGGACCGGAACTCACAGGCAATGCACAGATAGCCTACGTGCTTATCACCTTTATTCTGCTCCGTGTCATCTACGCCGTAGTCAATATTCCATATTCGTCTCTTGGTGCAGTCATGACCAACGACTCCATTGAGCGTGCTGGACTCAACTCTTACCGTTTCGTAGCCGCCAACATAGGGCAACTCATCGTCTCAGGACTCGCTCTCTATGGCGTCTATTACCTCGGTACACTCTGCGTCAATGGTCTCGACTACTCTACTATGGCGAACGATGAAGCGCGCAAACTCTTTGCTGAGACCTCTACCGACAACGCTACCCTCGTCAGCAGTGCTTACCAATATGGCTTCCGTTGCCTCGTGGCTATCTTTGGTGTGATAAGTGTTATCCTGCTTCTTATCACCTTCTTCTCTACGCGCGAGCGTATTGCTCCTGCAGCCAAACAAGATACCAACCTTTTCCGTGACTTCGGTTCACTATTCCAGAACCGTCCATGGGTGGTACTCACACTCGTAGGCGTGGTGTCCTTTATCATGTTCGCCATACAGAACATCTCTGCCACATACTACTTCAAATACTTCTGCGATGCAGAGTCCAAGTGCCAACTATTTAACCTATTAGGCACCATCGCCCTCATTGTCGCCATACCGTTCACTAAGCCGCTCGTAGCGAGATATGGAGGACGCAATCTATATATCGCATGCTCCGTGCTATCAGGCTTCTTCTTCTGTATGCTTTACTTTGCAGGCACCAACTTCGTACTCATCAATATCTTCAACTGCTTGGCAAAGATATCCTACGCACCAGCCATCTCGCTCCTTTGGACAATGCTTGCTGATGCGGCTGACTATGGCGATTGGCGCTTCCATCGCCGTACCACAGGTCTCTGCTTATCTGCTGCAGTCTTTGCACAGAAGATAGGCTGGTCTATTGGTGCAGCAATACTGGGCGCTATCATGAGTAACGTAGGCTTCGACCCTGCCACTATGACAACCTCCGAGATACAAGCCACTCCCGAGATAATGTCCTGCATACATGTCCTCTTTGGCATCGTGCCAGGCGTGCTCTATGCTTCATGTGCTATCCTGCTTGCCTTCTATAACATCGATAAACAGACCCTCGCTACCATGAAGCAAGACCTCGAACAACGTAACCAACAATAACAAGCATACGCAAAGCAAATATACGTGAAACAAACATACGTGAAACGACCATGACCACAACCGGCAAATATATCACCATTAACGGCGAACAATTCTATCTCATCGAGAACTACGACGAGATGCATCCTTTCTTTATCAGTCTCGCCAGCGATACTGATCTATGGATGTATATCGCCTCTACCGGTGGACTCACCGCAGGACGACGCAACCCTGAGCAGGTACTCTTCCCTTATTACACCGACGACAAGATAACCGAGAACTACGAGACCACAGGTGCTAAGACTATCATACGCCTCAACGCTCAACACTCAACGCTAAACGCAGTTCCATGGGAGCCGTTCTCTAACCGTTACCTTGGCATCTACCGCACGAAACGCTCCATTGCCAAATCCACTATTGGCAACAAACTACTCTTTATCGAGCAGAACCTCGACCTCGGACTCTCCTTCACCTATCAATGGGCACCATCCGATGCTTACGGTTGGGTACGCAAGGCAACACTCATCAATGACACTGACCATAGCATCTCCGTTCAACTCCTTGACGGACTGCAGAACGTGATGCCGGCAGGCGTAGAGCAGAAGACACAAAATGTGTTCTCTACCCTTGTCGATGCCTATAAGAAGACGGAGCAAGTGCCTAACCATCCGCTCGTCCTCTTCCGCATGGAGGCTATCCTTGTCGACCGTGCAGAGCCCAGCGAAGCACTGCGTTGCAATAGCGTATTCACCCTTGGACTTAACGATGCCGAGTTCCTTACCTCCTCCAACCAATTAGACACCTTCCGCAAAGGACAGCCTATTACTGCCGAACCCGAATCGAAAGGTATGCGTGGTGCTACCTTTGCACATACCCAACTCCAACTCGCAGCCAACGAGAAGAAAGTGTGGTATAACATCTGTGATGTGGTGCAAGACAGCGCACAGGTGCGCCGTAATATGCATTGCTTGCAACAACCCGATGCCATAGATCAGGTAGAACTTGCCCTGCAGCAGACAACGAATAACCTTCGTGCTATCGTCGGGCAAAACGATGGTATACAGCATTCTGCCGACCAAGCAGACGATGCGCGGCATTTTGCTAACACGCTCTTTAACACGATGCGTGGTGGCTTTTACTGCGACAACTACAATATCAACGGCAAGGCTTTTGCAAAGCATATCGCTACCTTCAACCATCCTCTCGCCGAGAAATACAAAGCCTTCCTCAACTCACTGCCTGAGATTATCACTTATAGTGCCCTCGAGAACCGTATCATCGAGATGCAAGACCATCAACTACACCGTCTCTTCTCGGAGTACTTGCCTCTCACATTCTCTCGCCGACACGGAGACCCGAGTCGTCCATGGAATATGTTCGACATACGCGTAAAGGACAACAACGGTAAGCATCTCATCTCCTACCAAGGCAATTGGCGTGACATATTCCAAAACTGGGAAGCCCTGTCGTTATCCTACCCAAACTATATCAATGGTATCATCGCTAAGTTCCTTAATGCCACGACAGCCGACGGTTACAACCCATATAAAGTAACCTCCGAAGGTATCGATTGGGAGGTTATTGAACCCGAGAACCCATGGTCGAATATCGGCTATTGGGGTGATCACCAGATCATTTACTTATGCCGTCTTCTCGAACTCAGTTATGCGCATAACCCGCAAACACTGCGCGAGATGCTGGCTAACCGTGAGTATGCTTTCGCCAACGTTCCCTATCGCTTCCGTACCTACGCGGAGATAGTACGCAACCCCAAAGACTCTATCTTCTTCGAGACTAGTCTCCATAAACATATATTCCAACTCCTGCCAGAGTACGGACAAGACGCACGGCTCGTTCTCGCTAACGACAACCAACCCCTGCTCGTTACCTTTACCGAGAAAGTGCTTATCACACTCCTCACCAAACTATCCAACTTCGTACCCGAAGCAGGTATTTGGATGAACACCCTGCGTCCCGAGTGGAACGACGCCAACAACGCCCTCGTAGGCTATGGCGCTTCCATGGTAACGCTCTATTATATGCGCCGTTTCGTAACGTTCTTGCTTAAGTTATACGCCGACGCCAACCAGTCATACTCTGTCTCAGCCGAAGTTGTACTCTTCCTGCGCAATATCACAGCCACTATGGTGCAACACGACAACGGAAACATTCACTTCACTGACCAATCTCGTCGCCAGTTCATCGACGCTGTGGGCACTGCAGGTGAGACTTACCGAGAGAGCGTCTACGCCGGTCATTCGGGCGACAAAGTGGAGATAGACAGTGACCTACTCGTCTCCTTCTTCCGTGAGGTACAGAAGTATCTCGACCAGTCTATCTCCGTCAACCAACGCCCTGACGGACTCTACAACGCCTACAACCTCATTGCTTTTGGCAACGACACCGTCTCGGTAGAACCTCTCTACGAGATGCTTGAGGGACAAGTGGCAATACTCTCTGCACGTATCCTCTCGTCCGAACAAGTGGCTGACCTACTTGATACCATGCGCCAATCGGCTCTCTATCGTGCCGACCAACGCAGTTATACTCTCTACCCCAACCGCACATTGCCTTCCTTCTTCGAGAAGAACAACCTGCCGGCTGAGGCGCTACATCTACCTATTGTACTCCGTCTCCTTACCAAACAGGACGCTAATATCCTCGTTCAAGACTGCGATGGCGGCGTACATTTCAACGCTGACTTCAAGAATGCTGACTATCTCGCACAGGCAATCGACCGCCTCCCTGATGCTATCAATGCCGACGAGAAGCAGCAACTCCTCGATATCTATGAGCAGATATTCAACCACCATGCCTTTACCGGACGCTCAGGCACTTTCTACAAATATGAAGGCCTCGGTTCAATCTACTGGCACATGGTCAGCAAACTGCTCGTTGCTGTAGGTGAGACTATCCAAACGGCTATCGACAGTAATGCCGATGCTCACACTATCCAACGCCTGCATTCTCAATACGAGGCTATTCGTGAGGGTATAGGCGCGCACAAGTCGCCTGCTGAGTATGGTTCATTCCCATTCGACGCGTATTCTCACACGCCGTTACTCTATGCACCAACCGATGCTAACAACCAAATCTGTGGAGGCGTACAGCAACCTGGTATGACCGGACAAGTGAAAGAGGACATCATCTCCCGTTTCTTTGAGTTGGGTGTACATGTCTCTAACGGCAGTATCGTCATCAACAACACGATGCTTCACGCTGACATGTTCGTAGACAAGCAGTTGTGTTTTACCTACTGCCAAACGCCTTTCGTCTACCAACTCGGTACGCAGACCGGCATACAAGTTCGCTATGCCGACCACCAAGAGGTGCTCAATACCAACGTCATACCCGCCGACATAGCGCAGCATATCTTCGCTATCGACGGACAGATAAAAGAAATAATAGTAACTATCAATTTATAATACCATGTCAACGAACTCGTTACATACAGCAATCCTCGTCTTTACCCTTATCGGAAGCCTCACCGCTTGTTCCAATAAGCAAGCCACGGTCTACCGCACCAGTGCCGCAGGCGAGAAGTGTGCACAAGTGGAGAATATCACTTTCCACAAGGGTACTATCGACAACGCATACATTATCAACACCGCTGACCGACGCCAACAGATAGACGGCTTCGGCGTATCACTCACCGAGTCTTCTGCTTTCGTCCTCGCATGCTTGCCCGAAGAACAACGCAACGCAATACTCCAAGAGTTCTTCAGCGAGCAAGGCGCAAACTTCTCGGTCACACGCACCATGATAGGTGCAAGCGACTTCTCGGTTGAGGGCTTATATTCTTTGGCGGAAGAGCCAGACGATACCTTGCTTACCTCATTCTCTATGGCGCACGACATGGAGGGATTCTCGAAGGAACAGTATCCTTCTATCCAAGATGAGCACTACGACCTCTACCATCTCATGAAGGATGTGGCTGCTATCAAAGCACAACAGACCGACCCGACCTATCGCATCCTCGCATCACCATGGACCGCACCTGCTTGGATGAAGGATAATGGCATGTATTATCAGCGTGACAACACCGCTCGTCGTGGTGGCAAACTCCTACCGCAGTACTATCCAACCTTTGCTAAATACATAGTCAAGTACATGCAGTTCTGGCAGAACGAAGGTATCAACTTCTGGACTATCACGCCCGAGAACGAGCCGATGGGCAACGATGGCGGATGGGAGAGTATGGAGATGTCGCCCGCAGAGGAAGCCCTATTCATTGGGCAATATCTCGGACCGGAACTCCAAGCTAATGGCTTCACCGATGTAAACATCTTCGGTTTCGACCAGAACATCTTCGAGATGGGCCCATACACCGCTGCTATCTATGGTGATTCTCTCGCCAATACCTACACCAACGGCATGGCTATCCACTGGTATGGCAGTACCATCTCCTGCTTCCCCGAGGTATTAGACTCTATCCATGCGCTCTATCCTGATAAGATACTCTTCCATACGGAAGGCTGTGTGGATAATCTTGGCTGTCCCGATTGGTCAGGCGTGTCTGACCCTGTTGGCTTCACAGAGTCAGGCTGGTTCAATAACGACTCTTTCTGGTGGACACCGTCGGCTACCGATTGGGCTTATTCAACTCCTTTCTGGCCGGAACTACATCCTGCTTATGCCGTAACACACCGGTATGCAAGTTATATCATCGACGGACTCAACCACTGGATGAGCGGTCTCTGCGACTGGAACATGGCACTCGATTCTATCGGCGGACCTACTCATGTGCAGAACCGTTGCGGCGCACCCGTCATGGTGGACTATAAGAACGACATCGTCTACTATACACCGTACTACTACATTCTCAAGCAGTTCAGCCGTACGATGCGTCCTGGGGATACCGTCCTTGGCACTACCACTAACACCCCTAACGACAACCTACATATCTGCGCCGTACAGAAACAAGACGGACAAACGGCTATCCAGATACTCAATACCGCCAACGAACCACAGGATGTCCGCCTACAAATCGGCGACAACTACGCAGACTTCCAGATGCCTGCCAATGCCGTACAGACTATTATTGTGAAACTATAAAAAGACGATCCTATGCGTAACAGTACCAAATACCTACTATTCGCTCTCAGCACACTGCTGCTAATCACGGCTTGTTCCCACAAGGACGAGACCGAGAAGCGTATCGATGCCCTTCTCTCCCAGATGACTCTCGAAGAGAAGATAGGACAGATGACGCAGGTATGCGGTGGTTGGTACAGTGAGGACATTGAGAATCAGGTGCGTGCAGGTGCAGGTGCCATGCTAAATAGCGTCGGCGAAGAGGCGAACCACTACCAGCGTATCGCCGTCGAAGAGACCCGCCTTCATATACCTATGATCTTCGGTCGTGACATCATCCACGGCTATCGCACCATCTATCCTATACCTCTCGGACAGGCAGCCACTTTCGATACGGCCCTCGTAGAACAAGCCGCACGTCTCACAGCCCAAGAGGCTATGCAGAATGGCCTCCGTTGGACCTTCTCGCCGATGGTGGATGTCGCTCGTGACCCCCGATGGGGACGCGTAGCAGAGGGCTATGGTGAGGATACCTACCTCACCTCTGTCATGGGAGCAGCCTGCGTACGAGGCTATCAAGGTGCTAACTATGACCCCAAGACGGGCAAAGGTACTATCGACCTCGCCGCATGCGTGAAGCATTTTGCCGGTTACGCTGTCTCAGAGGGTGGACGTGACTACAACACCACCTGGATACCCGAGGTGCAACTTCGTGAGACCTATCTCCCTCCGTTCAAGGCAGCACTCGATGCCGGATCGGCTACTATCATGTGTTCGTTCAATGATATCAACGGCGTGCCAGCCTCGGCGAACCGTCACCTTAATGTGGATATTCTCCGAGACGAGTGGCACTACGACGGTATGCTTGTCTCCGACTGGGCATCGTCTGCCAACATGGTAGCACACGGTAACTGCGCCGACCTCAAAGAGGCAGCGCTCCTCAGTATCAACGCACAGATGGAGATGGACATGGAAGGGCATGGTTATCCTTGGCACCTTAAGACATTGGTCGAAGAGGGAAAGGTCAGCGTGAAGCAGATTGACGCCTGCGTACGCGATATCCTCCGCCTCAAATATCGACTCGGACTATTCGAGAACCCTTATTGCACTGTCGACTCAGCCCAATACTTCTCACAAGAGTCCCTCGCTGCTGCCCAGCGTGCAGCCGAAGAATCCGCTGTCCTACTCAAGAACAATGGCATACTTCCACTATCGGAAACAACGCAAACAACGAAAACTACCCCAACAACTATCCTGGTCTGCGGTCCTCTCTGCCACAACCAACACGACCAGAACGGCACATGGTGTTTCGACAAAGTCGACAGCATGACCATCACGCCCCTTATGGCGTTCCGAGAGTTTGCACAACAAGGCAAGATACGTCTCATCGAACAGACCGGCAAACACTGGTCGCGTGAGGTGAGTCAGGATAATATTCGCCAACTCGTTGCCAAAGCCAAACAAGCCGATGTCGTCCTCTTCTTTGGAGGCGAAGAGAGTATCCTCTCTGGCGAAGCCCGCTGCCGTGCGCATCTCGACCTACCAGGTGACCAGTCGGAGCAACTACGTGCCCTTAAAGCCACCGGCAAACCGGTCGTACTCATCGTCATGGCAGGGCGACCTCTCTGTATCGGTAGCGACATCGACGCCACCGACGCTACCATCTATTCCTTCCACTCAGGCACGATGGCAGGTCCTGCTCTCGCCAACATCATCATGGGTGATGTCGCACCTTCCGGACGACTCCCGATGACCTTCCCGCAGTCCGAAGGACAGATACCTATCTACTACAACTGCCGTAACACGGGTCGTCCCACCGACCATCCGGTCCTTATCGACCAGATACCCGTAGGCGCACCGCAGTTCTCTCTCGGCGAATCCAGTTACTGGCTTGAGTATGGTATCGATCCGCTCTATCCATTTGGATACGGACTCACCTACACGACCTTCGAGTACAGCCCTGTAATCCTTTCCGACACCGTTATCACTCTTGGTGACAAGCATATCATCTCCGCCAGTTGCACCATCCGTAACACGGGCGACCGTGAGGCGGTGGCAGTACCACAACTGTATATCCGAGACCTTGTGGGCAGTCTTACCCGTCCGCTACGTGAACTCAAAGGCTTCCAACGTCTCTCTATCCCCGCAGGCGAGAGCCGACAAGTCGCCTTCCTTATCCACGAGGACGACCTCGCTTACTGGCACCTCGCCGAAGGCGTAACCCTCGGTGCAGAAGGGCAATATGTACGCTCGGCTGAGGCTGGCGATTTTCAAGTCTGGATAGCACCTAATGCAGCCGAAGGGCAACCGGCTATGTTTGTATTGAAAGAGAAATAACGAACTATATAACTAACCATTATGTATAACAATTAAATTCTTAGTATCATGAAACAAAAAGCACTCATGACAATTGCAATGGCAGCAGCATTGTTTTGCACAACGACAATGCGTGCCGATGTCTTAGATGCTTCTTGCTCGGGCGCAAGCAAAGAGGTAGACAAGGAGTTCACCGAGAGTGATCCTAACCATGCTGCCGCTACATTGGAAAAAGGCTATGAATGGACAGTAGCTACCACTGCTGCAGGTGCTGTCAATATCAAAGTCAAGTTCCTCGATGTAAAAGAAGGTATGGAAGCGCCCCGTCTATTCCTTTTTAGAACAGGCGATAAAGACGATATCGCAATGGATGCTTGGGATACCGCAACCCAAACGGCAACCCACACCCTTACCGGTAAAGCAGCAGACGAGAACATCACTTTCCTCGTCAAAGTAGCCTATGCTAGTGGGGGTGTCATCTTTACGAAACGTATCACCTACACTGTCGGTCAAGACTGTGCGGAAGCAGCCGTAGAGACTGTATCCGAAAGCAAGGCAGCACGCTGCCAAAAGACAATCGAGAACGGACAACTCGTCATCATCCGTGAAGGTGTACGCTATAACGCTCTCGGTGCAAGAATACAATGAACTAATCAACAAATTACAAACCAATTAATAAATTAATATTATGAAGAAAACATTTGTAAAACTCTTTTCCTTGACAATGTTATTGTTGGGCAGTATGTCAACTTATGCTATTGACTGGAGTTCGTATAACTTTATTGCTGATGGCGCAGGTGCAGGTGCTTATAGTAACAAGTATAAGGTAGAGACCGTTACGGGTCTTAATGTAGTAAACATTCAACAACCGGTTTGGGGTACAGCCGCAGGTATCTATGTAGAAGTTCCTGCAGCTCCAGTCTCATCTGTCTCTGTTTCTTCTGATATCCAAGGTGCAGGTGTACTCCTTCACCTCTCGGCTTTCACAGCAGAGGAGACAACAGTCAAGATCGAATATGCAGGTGGTTCCGTATCGTTTATGGTCTACTATGTCGATGGTCAGAAAGCCAACGTACTCTACAAAGTAGCATCGTATGCATCGTCTGGCACTGCAGCAAACGGCAATGATGGCAATGAAGGTACACGCTGGGAATCGGCTTCCGCTGACCCACAATGGTGGGTGGCTAACATGGGTGAGCAGCGCACTTTCAATACCGTTCAAATACTCTGGGAAGGTGCGTATGGTAAGTCTTTCACACTCGAGGTAAGTAACGACTCTATCAATTGGACAACCATCTCTACTATCGAGAACCAGACGCTCTCAGGTTTCCCTTATCGCCAGACAATCACGGTCGGTACGCAGACGGCTCAATATCTCCGCTTCAACGGAACGGCACGCGGTACGGGTTACGGTTATTCCTTCTGGGAGATTAGCGCATTCGTAAAGAAAGCACAAGAGTTGACCTCTCTCGAGTTTTCTGCTGCTGCAAGTATTGTAAAGGCAGGTGAACAACTGAAACTCACTACTTCAACCAAAGACCAGGACGGTGAGGCGATGGACTATGAAGTAACCTACGACGTTACACCAGCCGGTATGGGTTCTGTTGTAGATGGTAAGTTCGTTGCAGGCTCAACGATGGGTATGGCTACTATCACTGCTACGGCTGGTACACTGAACAAGTCGGTAGAGGTGTTCGTTTACAAAGGCGACAATGTTGCACTCAGCACCAATATCGATACCGACAATAAGGTCATCGCACAGTCACAGGGTAATAACGACGCATTCTATGCTGTAGATCAGAATGAGAACAGTATCTATCAAGGTTGCGAAACCAACGGCACAACAGACACCGACTCGGCTCGCACCTATAACGTATGGTTCGTCCTCGACCTCGGACAAGAGTACGACCTCAGCCTCATCACTATCAAGTTCGAGGGTGCATGCTCACAACTCTACCATATCGATGTAACCAATGCTTATGCTGCTGAACAGACAGTTTGGAAAGAGGCCTACAACTATGTTGGCACCAAAGGTATCAATGGTCACACCGACTATATCTATGGCGACGACCTACAGAACGCTCAGAAAGTACGCTATGTCCGCTTCTATAGCACGAAAGCCGCTACTATGTATGGTATGAAGATATACGACATGAAAGTGTTCGGTACCGCATCAAGCACCACACCAACTGGTGTTGTCGAGAGCGAAAACGCTGTTCAAACAGTCAAGACTATCGAGAACGGACAAGTCGTTATCATTCGTGACGGCGTTCGTTATAACATCCTTGGCGCAAGATTGTAATCAACAAACAACAAATAAAGACATATTATTATGAAAAAATTAACCGTTCAATCTATTGCCATGGCAGCCATGCTGTTATGCGCAAGCACAGCCTCTGCGGCTACCTATTGCGGTGAGACAATCACTAGCACCAATGGTAATCACACGGCTACTATTACTTGTTCCTCACTTGGAAACAACAGTTACCAATTTGTATTCGAATCGACAGATGCATTCAACAGTTACAATGCTGCCGGCTCTAATTTCTACATGAATGTGAACGGCACAGGTGGCTATCAAGTATCTAATCACCTAACGCAAGATGGCAACAAACTATCGGTAGAGTTCACCTCTACGGCAGTACCTAACATCTATGTCGGCGCATTCTTCGTGGTGTATAGCGACGGAGAGGCTACCTTCAATATCCCTACCGATGCCGACTTCTCGCAAGTATGCTCTGGCGGTGACCAGACTGAGCCATCTGTACTCACTGCTATTGAACTCACTGCCAATCCTACCTCGATAGAAGTAGGTCAGACATCCACCATCACCGCTACTGCCAAAGACCAGTACAACAAGAAGATGGACGCAGAGATCAGTCTCACTGTAGCACCAGAAGGTATCGGTACGATCACCAATGGCGTGTTCACCGCTGCTCAAGTAGGTACGGCTACTATCACGGCTACGGCTGGTACACTGACCAAGACGGTTGAGGTAACTATCGTTGCTGCACCTACTGCTGCTCCTGCTGCACCTACCTATCCTGCTGACCAAGTGAAGGCTGTCTATTCGGCTACCTATAGTGCTGACTGCGGCTTCGGAGAATGGGGTTCAGGTACTACCTGCACACAAGAGACCTACGGAAAGAAGTATGTGTTCGGTAGTGGTACCTATTTCGGACTTATCGATTTCGGTGACCTCAACTGTGCCAATATGGAGAAACTCCACCTCGACATCTATACTCTTGAAGCAGGTACTGTACGCGTTGTGCCTATTCGTAGAGGCCAAACAGAGGTAGGTGTCACTACCTCTACTCTTGTGGCTGGACAGTGGAACAGTATCGACATCGCACTCTCCGACTTCACCAACGCTACTGATTGGACAGATGTTTTCCAAATCAAGATAGACAATGCCACCATGAAGACCATCTGGCTTAACAACGTCTATTTCTACACCACCGTGGCTCCTACTGCTGACACCGAAGCACCAACCGACTTCACCGCATCGTTGGTAGATGCTTCCTATTTCTCGGCTAACATCAAAGCCAAGGCCACAGACAACTCAGGCATTGTAGTGTTCAAAGTACTGAACGGCACCACTGAACTGGCAAGCAAGACGGCTAACTCGGCTACTGAGACCACTATCGCAGTCTCGGGTTTGAGCGCAGGTACTACCTATAACCTGACCGTTGCGGCTTGCGATGAGGCAGGCAACTGTGCTGATGCCGATGTCGCAGTGGCTCTCACCACGAAGGCTGCTCCTGCTCCTGCACCAGCACCTGTAATGGCTGCCGATAAAGTACTGTCGATCTTCTCTGATGCATACACTGCCGGTGCAACCCATAGCATTGGTCAATGGGGACAAACGACCGTTACAACCCAAGTGGAACTCGCAGCAAACGACTATGCATATCTCTGCACCAACAGTAACTACCTTGGTTTCGATTTGAACGGCGTTGGTGACCTAACGACAAAGAAGAACATCCATATTGATGTTTATGTAGAAAAGGCAGGGTCTATCCGATTCACTCCTATCTGGGGTGATGAAGCATTGAAGACTTATACTCTCGTTGCCGGATGGAACGCTTTGGATATCGATATGGAAAAGGACTTTGCTAAAATCAACCTTGCAAATATTACCCAAATGAAGTTCGCTGATATGCCTGCTACTTGCTTTATCGACAATATCTATTTCTATGAAACATCGACACCACAAACCTCTACTGTCGATGCCTACGAGAATGCAGAGAAAGTCGTAAAGGTAATCGAGAACGGACAAGTCGTTATCATTCGTGATGGCGTACGTTACAGCGTTATGGGACAACAACTATAATCGTGGTTGACCCATTTATAATGTAATTCAATGTGGATATCACCGCCTGCACCGCAGGGTGCAGGCGGACGATATCTAATTAACAATTAGCAATTAACAATTAACAACAAACAATGTCGCTTTCATCGCACCTCGTGCAGTGAAAACGGAAGGCATCTGCAAATGTAAAAGCCGTTCCCCTATATCTTAAAGGAATAGTGTAATATACGATGCCGAGAAAGTGACCCAATTTTATCGAAGGGATATCGAAGGGATATCGAAGGGATAGGCTACCCTTAGTCAACCCTCACAGTACCCGAAAAGAGTCCAAAATTGACCATTTTATACCCAATACTATTAACATATAGCGACAAAATATTAACTACCACACCTTGCCAAGCAACCCATAAGGTAAAACTATAGTATACTTTACTTTGAGTGTTACTTTGAATACCCCGAACAATCTGTTACTGATGAAAATGAAAAGACTAACATATATCCTACTGACCGCTCTGTTCGTGCAAACAGCAGCGGCTGCTGTTACTTACAACAAGACAACACTTACTAGTGGAACGACATCCATCCAAGTAACTTGCTCGCGTGATGCCGATTGCAACTATGTGATAACTATAGAAGGTACAGGACTAACGGGAATAGGGGGCACATACTGTAGCACCAGCGAGGGCAATGTCGAACTACGGACAAAACAAGTAGTGTCGGCAGATAACACAACCATCACTTGCACACTCACTTCTACCACTGCACCGAAACTATATACTCCACTTTATGTGCTTACGCCAGGTGAGGTATCGTTCTCGGATATGACAAACCAAGATATCGACTATGGCGAATGCTCCTCAACACCAACGCCTTCACCCAGTGAACCGACAACCACTATAGACTGGAGTAAGTATTCTTACATTGGCGATGGTGCTGGAGGTGGTACATACTCTAACAAATATAAAGTTGAAACAGTCACAGGGCTGAGTGTCGTCAATATCCAACAACCAGGCTTTGCCAGCGAAGCAGGTATCTATGTAACAGTTCCTGGTGAGATATCGTCAGTCTCTGTTGCATCGGCTGTTCAGAGTGGCGGAACCGTTCTATATCTCTCTGCTTTCACTGCCAAAGAGACAGAGGTAACGATAGTGTACAATGGGGGGTCTCTCACTTTCCATGTCTATTACGAAGATGGTGTGGATAATCCGACGCCAACGCCGGCTTTCGACCCCACAGAGAACCTCGCGCTGAACAAACCTTGCGTGGCAGGCTATTCGGAAAACAGTACAGACCGAGCCGCATCGTGTGCCAATGATGGTAATTTGGACAACAATCGTTGGAGTTCCAATGGCGCACCGAAAGACTACACCAAAGACTGGTGGTATGTGGACTTGGGTGCCTTCTATCATCTCAGTGAGATAGATATATTCTGGGAAGCCGCATACTCCTCCCAGTTCGTACTACAAGGTTGCAAGACACTGCCCGATAATGTAGAAGACGAATTGGGTTGGTTTACGCTATACACTTTCAATGGTACGCCAACCGTGGGAAACGCTGAGGGAAACATCAACCGTTATATGGTGGACGATAACGCTCGCTATGTGCGTATCAAATCGTCGGCTAACTCTTTCGATAATACCTACGGTATGAGTATCTACGAGTTCCGTGTCTATGGCACAGGCTATGCAACGGAGGACGCTATAAAACCCGTAGTCGACAAGGCAGAGTTCGTCTCACGAGATGATGAGACGGGTATCGTAAAGTTGCGCCTAACCGCCAGCAAGACGCTGCGCGACGGTACGGTTCAGCCGGTGTATCGTTTCCAAGTGACGAATGCTACGACATCGGAGGTTATCAATGTGAAGACTACGGCTACGAGTGACACCGTCACTCTTGGAACACTGCTGCCGTGCACGGATTACAATGTGAATGTAGTAGCAATAGATAGTTGTTATAATATGTCGGACACAAAGGCACTGTCCTTCACCACACCTTCCGGCAATATGGCTTATAAGGCAACGGCATCGGCAGGCTTTAGTGAAGGCGATAACACGGCTGCCAAAGCGGTAGACGGAGACCCGACTACTCGTTGGAGTAGTTATGGCGCTACGGCAGGTACTGCATGGTGGCAGGTCGACCTTGGTGGAATAAGAGATATCAACTCCGTACACATACTATTCCAAAACAACTGGGTGGAGGGTTTCTGGATAGAGTCGTCTATCGACGGCAATAGTTGGTCGGCCTTGCTGCACTCTACCACGCCGCCAGCGATAGATGTGATGAATGTATTTGAAACAAACTCCATAGGACGATATGTTCGCATACGACCCGTAGAGGGTGATGGAACACGCCATAACTGGTCGGTGTATGAGTTCGAGGTAACTGGCGACTGTACCTACGACGATAAGCCACGCATGCTGTTTGCGGAGATTGAGGCACTGGGTACTACTACGGCTGATATACGCGTCAGTGCCGTAGATGCAGAGACGCCTTTTGCGGATATTACCTACTACTGCATCCTTACGGAAGGTTCGAACGTATATAAGTTTGACATCACGGCAACGGATGGCGTGATACACCTACAGGATATGCCTGCTGGCTATCCGCATACGCTGCAGGTATGGGCAAAGGACGGTGACGGCAATATGTCGGACAACTCGTCAATCCTTACCTTTACTACATTGGGTAACCTAACCAACCTCTACCTATCCGGCAGCATGAATGGTTGGGATCCGGCAGATGCCAACTACCAGTTCCGTAGTACCAATGTGAAAGATATCTACTCGCTGACACACCACTTCACCGCAGGTAGTTATGTCTATAAACTAACCACCGGCTCGTTCAATGAAGCAACGACAGACGACCACTATGTCAATATCTTAGAGGACACAGATGTCACTTTCTATGCGCGTAGCGTCACGAACTTTGCTTCCAGCGCAGATAGTCTCTATCTGATAGGTGAGGCTGTGGCAGCGGGATGGACTACTCCAACGGATGCACAGTATTGCGAGTGGAACGGCATACAAGCCTCTTGGGTAGGCGATGTGAACTCGTCGGGTGAGTATAAGATAATCAAGATGTACAACAAGGGACTATATGCCTATTGGGACGACATTACTTCCACTAACCAAGCGAATCCGTCTATCTCCTCGCGGGGTATCTTCACCTTCGACCTGCCGACACTATCATGGACATGGACAAGACTAGATGCGAGTGCATGTACCTTCAACGGTTCATCGGGCGATGGGCAGACAGGTAACGGTAGTGCCACCTTCACAACGGGTTATACCTTGAATCTCTCACTGAACGGAACGAAAGACACAATCTATTTGACAGCCGAGTTCTTGGATACGGATAAGACGGCAACAGCAGCCTACTTGCAGAACTATCCTCAACTCAATGAGACGTTGGAGATTAACGAGTTCAGCCTTATACGCATCGGTACGACACAGGTATTCGAAGGGAGAGTGCCTATTGTAGGATTGACGAACCGTGCCGATGGTATCATGCGCTTTGGTATTAAGTTCGCCTTCGATGGAGGATTGCGTGTTACAACGCCAGAGTATTATTACCTTGACGGTAACGGATGCGCAGAGCGTAAGTTCGTTATCTATCACCATGGGCAGACGCCAAGCGGCGAGACCGATGCCATAGAGCAGTATGCTGGTGGGCGTGTCCTACAACCAATCCATTACAAGCGTCGTCTCACGCCTGGCGTATGGGAAACGCTCTGTTTGCCGTTCACTGTCGACTCTATCACGGTATATGACCCCGACGATGATAAAGACTATAAGTTGTATGCGCAATACAATAACAATGGTACCACGGTAGAGGGCAGTTTCTGGTTGCGTGTGTTTACCGAGCAAGAGGTATCGGCAGCCGACTTCCAAGACAACTGGCACGATATCAGTGCAACGACTATGACGGAGGCATTGCCAAAGAAAGGTGTACCTTATATCATCCGAGTACCGGACGGTGCATATTACACCGACAAGTATTTGGTATTCCATGGCGCAGGCTATCAGACCATTGACGCTACCTATAGCACAACGGTTTCGACGCCTAAGGATGCGGATAAGTTCTCCTACTCGGGCAATAACACAATGAAGTCGTGGACATTGCGTTCGGCTTATGTGTTGGACGATGTAGGCGAGTATTTCGTATCGGGCAGCACGGTGACACTCTATCCGTTTGAGTGCGCTGTCAATGCGGAGTTGTCGACAACGCAACGCATGCCCCGATTGCGACTGAATAAGCAGAGTGAGACAGCCACTGGGGAACAGGCAGTGCCGACTACGAAGATAGAAGCCGGAACAGTATATACCATTAGTGGTATGAATATGGGTGCTTTCCGCAGTCAGGAAGAGAAAGATGCGCTACTCAACCGTCTGGCTGTGGGACTATATATCGTCCGTGGAGAGAGTTCCGCCTATAAGGTGTTTGTATACAGATGATGGAGGACACGGACATGAAGAACACGAATAAAATACTGCATCAATTGTCTTTACTAAGAATGAAAATTCTGTTGTGTGTTGTCGCCTTTATGCTGAGCAGTACAGCATGGGCGGAGTCTGGTGCATGGCGGTCGACTTCACCTTTGTTAGACGGGGTGGATGAGACGCATGCACTATACTCAACACCTCTCTCATCGGTGGGTCAGACAAGTCCCTGTTATGTGCCAGCGGCGAGTGGCGACTTGCAGCCTTTTGGCGTATCGACAACGGTTCGTCATGCTCCGCCATCGACAGGTGGAGGTGACCCTGAGAACCCGAAGATATTGCTGCCTCTTGGCGATTGGGATTGGGTATGCTGGTGCGGCGCTTTTGTTGTGCTCCTTTGTACTGTGCGCAAGAGAAAGAAAACTCCTACTCGCTGCGCTCGTGAGAAATAAAAGAAATAAAAGAAAGGGAGTACAAAATCAGGGCAACCGCATCAAAAAGTCATAAACGGACGACTACGTCGTATTGACATCAGTTAAGGGATGTTCTAAAAATTCCACGTTTCGTTATTTTGTTACTACTTGGATGTTTCTCCACTTTTTGAGTGCTTTGTGGTTTTTATTTGTATCTGCTTGACTTTCACTCAGTCACAATGCTCGCATTGCTCCTTCGTTCAAGCCAACCATCTACTAAATAAAATTCCACAAATCATCTCAAAAGCAATTTTTAGAACATCCCTTAAATATAAAGAACAGTTGATTTTGGGAGACGGTATACAACACCGTCTCTACTGTACAATACCGCGGACGAGGGCGTCCGCGTCCCCAGCAAGGTCGCATCTACTTCTTGAGTATGATTTGTTTGAAGGCTTCTGAGACTTTGCTTACGGGGATTATCTCTATCTTGTAGGCAGAGGGTTGGATGCGTTGCCCTTCGGGTATGATGATCTTCTTGAAGCCCAGTTTTTGTGCTTCGGAGATGCGTTGCTCGATGCGGTTAACGGGTCGTATCTCGCCTGCTAAGCCTACCTCTCCTGTGAAGCAGACATCAGGCTGAATAGCAATATCCATATTGCTGGAGAGCACGGCGGCGAGAACAGCGAGGTCGATAGCGGGGTCGTTGACGCGCAGTCCGCCTGCGATATTGAGGAAGACATCTTTCTGTGGGAGTCGGAAGCCGACACGCTTCTCGAGTACAGCCAGTAGCATATTGAGTCGGCGGAGGTCGAAACCTGTACTGCTTCGTTGGGGTGTACCGTACGCAGCCGATGAGACGAGTGCTTGCACCTCGATAAGGAAGGGTCGTATCCCCTCGACGGCTGAGGCTATTGCGATACCGGAAAGCCCATCGTGGTTGTTGGATAGCAGTAACTCACTGGGATTGGTCACTTCACGCAGTCCGTCTTGTCGCATCTCGAAGATACCGAGTTCGCTTGTGCTACCGAATCGGTTCTTTTGCGCACGGAGGATACGATACATATAGTGCTGGTCGCCTTCGAATTGCAGGACGGTATCGACGATATGCTCGAGCACTTTTGGTCCGGCAAGAGAGCCTTCCTTATTGATATGTCCCACGATGATGAAGGGTATGTTTTGCTCTTTGGCGAATTTAAGTATGCGTGAGGCACACTCTCGTACTTGTCCGATGCTTCCATAAGTACTCTCGAGGGAGTCGGTACCGATGGTCTGTATGGAGTCAACCACAACGACTTCGGGTTGCAGTTGTTTGATGTTATCAAGGATACGCTCGAGGGAAGTCTCGCTTACGATATAGAGGTTCTCGGGTTCCCCACTGAGTCGGCTTGCTCGCAGTTTGATTTGTCGAATGCTTTCCTCGCCAGAGGCGTAGAATGTCTTAGCGTTGCCCATCTGCATGAGAACCTGTAGTGCGAGTGTGGACTTTCCTATACCAGGCTCACCGCCAAGCAGCACGAGGCTACCCGGAACGAGTCCGCCACCGAGTACTCGGTTGAGTTCAGCGTTATGCAGGTCGATACGCATGTCCTCGGAAGACTCTACCTCTTGCAGTCGTTGTGGCTGAGTAGAGAGTCCGACACCACGGATGTGGGTAGTGGAAGAGGACGTCTTCTCGGTTACTTCCTCCACATAACTGCCCCAAGCACCGCATTGGGGGCATTTGCCTAAGGGTTTGGGAGCGGTAGCGCCACATTCTTGGCACACATATTTAGTCTGCAGTTTCATAGTTCGAAAGTCTGATACTCGTTAGCGGCGAGGGTATTGGGGAATACGGCTTGGGCTTCATCGAGTAGTGGGGTGGGGTCGTTATAGCGTGCCGAATAGTGCCCGATGATAAGTCGTTTGACCTCAGCCATTTTGGCGATGGTAGCGGCTTGTTGGGCAGTAGAGTGCATGGTGTCTTTTGCTCGTTCGAGCATGTTACTAAGATAGGTCGCTTCGTGGAATAGACAGTCAACGCCACGAATGATAGGGACTATCCTCTCAGAGTAAGCCGTGTCGGAACAGTAGGCATAACGGAATGGTGGTGTTGGCGGTAGCGTTAGACTGTCGTTGGATAACACTGTGCCGTCGGCTGTGGTGAAGTCGGCTCCGTCTTTGATGGCGGGTATGGCAGCGAGGGGTATCTGGTATTGATCAATCATCTCGCGGCGTATATGTCGTTGGCGTGGTTTATCCTCGAAGAGGAATCCGCAGCACGGCACTTTATGCTTGAGGGGTATGGTTGAGACGGAGAGTGAGCGGTCGGTGTATATGACTTGGTGTCGGCGTGGGTTGATAGGGTGAATGAGAACGTTGTATGGTAGTTCGTTGCAGAAATAGTCGAGCCAGGGTCGTAGAAGTGTCTCGAGATGGGGTTGTGCATAGATGTGTAGGTCGCGTGTACGATCCATCATGCCGAAGGATGAGATGAGTCCTATGAGTCCGAAGCAATGGTCACCGTGTAGGTGTGAGATGAAGATGTTATCGAGGTGTGCGAAGTGTGCAGCGCATCGCCGCAAGGCAATCTGTATGCCTTCGCCACAGTCGATAAGGAACTGCTTCTGCCCATAGTCGAGCAACTGTCCGCTTGGGGCATGTGTACGATTGGGCATAGCCGATCCGCAACCTAAGATTGTGAGCGTTCGTTCACTCATTTGTTGTGTTGTCGGATATAGAGTCGGGTGATGACATTCTTTGTATCCTGCGTGAAAGCGCTGGTCATGAGCCATCCGTAGTAGCCTGAGTCGCGCATGATAACCTCTCGCACGGATTGCCCTTTGTACTTGCCGAAGTTGAAGACCTCTTCGCCCTTATCATTGAATACGATCTTGCCGGCATAGTCTGCGGACTTCTGTTGGGTGGTGTATTGCTCAAGTTCCTCGACGGTGTCGGGTAGGTTAGGGTATTTCTCGAGTTGGGCAAGTAGCACTTCGGCGGTAGCCATGGTATCGGCATTGGCGGAGTGCGCGCCTTCGAGGTCTTTGTGGCAATAGAATCGATACGCTGCTGTGAGGTTGCGTGGTTCGTTCTTTTGAAAGATGACGAAGGCGTCGATACGGTGGTGTTTGCGCAGGTCGAAGTCGGTTATCTCAGCGCGTAGCAACTCTTCGGCGAGCATAGGCACATCGAAGTGGTTGCTATTATATCCGGCTAAGTCACTGTCTTTTAAGACTTCGACGACGTCACGGGCGACCTGTCGGAAGGTAGGGCAATCGCGTACATCGTCGTCGGTGATGCCATGTACGGCGGTGCTTGCTGCGGGTATAGGCATCTCGGGATTGATACGGTAGGTCTTGCTTTCGCTGCTTCCGTTTGGGAAGAGTTTGTAGTAAGAGAGTTCGACGATGCGGTCGTTGACGAGGTCAAGTCCTGTCGTTTCGAGGTCGAAGAAGACGAGTGGTCTTGTGAGTTTGAGTCTCATTATCAGTCGTTATTGATAAGCATCGGCATGAGTAGAATCATGAGGTCTTCGCCTTCCTCGTTTGGCATAGGTAGGATGAGACCCGGGCGACTACCGTCAGCGAATTCGATAGCGACATCGTTGGAACCGATATACTCGAGTATCTCCTTGAGTGAAGGTGCTTTGAAGCCAACCTTGAGCGGCGTTCCGCTGTAACTACAAGCAAGGTCTTCCTCGGCAGCCGTTGAGAAATCGATGTCTTGTGAGGAGATATGCAGTCTGTCGTCGGCAATGTCGAGTCGGATGAGTCCTGTACCTTGGTTAGAGAAGAGTGACACACGTTTTACGGCATTGAGAAGGGAAAGGCGGTCGACGATAAGTTTATTGTTATTGTTCTGCGGTATGACGGCATTGTAGTTGGGGAAGTGTCCTTCGATGAGCCGGCATACGAGGGTTGTCTCGCCAAAGGTGAATCGTAGGTTTTTCTCGCTGATAGTGAGGTTGATGTCGCCTTCTTCTTTGGCTAAGAGGTTACGCAGGAGAAGTGCGGGTTTCTTAGGGAAGATGAAGTTGCATGGTGCGTCGACATGGAGGTTGTTGTTGATGTAACGCACGAGTCGGTTGGCATCGGTTGCGACGATAGTGGATTTCTCTGGTGTGAGGTCGAAGAAGATACCGTTCATGACGGGTCGTAGTTCGTCGTCGCCAGTGCAGAAGACCGTTTTTGTTATGGCGTTCATCAGGACATTGGCAGGTACTGAGAGGTGCTGTGCATCGTCAGGGTCGTTAGGCAGTTCGGGGTAGTCGTTTCCATTGACACCGACGAGGCTGTAGTTACCATTGTCGCTGGTGAGGTTGAGTTGGCAGTTTTTGTCATTGATATCGAAGACGAGGTTGCTATCGGGTAGTTCTTTGAGCGTGTCGAGGAGGAGTCGTGAGCCGAGTCCTACTTTGCCGTTACCCTCCCCTTTTTCGACTTCGATAGCGGTACGGAGGGTTGTTTCACTGTCGGAGGCAGTGAGGGTTAGGTGGTTCCCATCGAGTTCGAAAAGGATTGACTCTAAGATAGTTAGGCTACTCTTAGCAGGAGCCACGCGAGTGAGTGCTTGCAAGGAAGCGAGCAGTGTGTTGCTTGATACTGAGAATTTCATATATGCGCAATTATAAGGTTTATATTCCGTTGTGTTGAGGTACTTTGCCTCAGTGCGCAAATTTACGACAATTATTCGGATGCGCAAAGGAAAGGGGAGATTTTTTTTGGCTTGTTGGTTTTGTTGGTTTAGAAGTTGATTTTTTGGGGGGTTGGTTGGTTTAGGAGTTGAGGAGTTTAGGGGTTCTTGTTGGTTTAGAAGTTTAGGAGTTTAGGAGTTTAGGGGAAGTTTAATTGGTTTATTTTGGGGTTTAGGAGTTGATAGAGGTGGAGAAGGCTGGTGGTGGTTTTGGTTTAATAATTTGCTTGGGGATTGTTAATATTTTGTAGGGGCGATGATTCGGTGAGGGTATTATTTGGTACCGATGTGGTACCGTGGTGGTATACTGAATCACCCAAGAACCACCCATGAATCACCCAAGAATCACCCAAACTCCCATCGACTCAGTCAGCACTTAGGCAGCATGCTCTCTCGACGGGGTCTCGAGGTAGATGGGGAGAGGTGTTGTGATGTGTTCTATTTAGATTTGGTGGGTGCGGTTTTTATATTTGAGAAGGACTTGGAGGGGACTTGGAGGGGATTTGGAGGGGGGGGAGGGGACTTGGAGG
>CAVJQD010000012.1:0-33987 GCA_963651555.1 uncultured Clostridium sp.
GCAGATACAAATAAAAACCACAAAGCACTCAAAAAGTGGAGAAACATCCCTATGAGTAACAAAAAAAAAAAAAACGAAACGTGGAATTTTTAGAACATCCCTATAAAGTTGTCACATAGCTATACTTCGCACCATTCTTCTCTATGGTGGGTTTTTCTATGTCAATCTTTGCGTATTGAGAAAAAAGTCGTATCTTTGTGCCTTGTAATCACAAACAATTTTATCATGAAAAGAATCTTACTCTGTTTGGCGGCCTTAGGAATACTACAGGCACAAGCACAACGAACACAAGTGTGGGACTTCGGAGCCGAAGCCTTTGACAACACACAGTATCAAAACATGCTATCGGTCGACGAGATTAACTCTTGGTACGACACTTCTATCACGCCTGGTACGGCTGGACATAACATTCTTGCCTTCACGGCAAGCGACAGCGTGAACCTACGGTATAACACCAACGGCGCTGCCAACCACCGGCTCCGTACCACCAACACCAACATCACACGCTATGACGCTAAGTCATTGAAGGATGCAGCAGGGAATATCTACACCGGCTATATCTATTCCAACTCGAGCAATCAGCCTTTGGTTTACCTCGAGCAACGATACGAAGCGGGTGATAAGGTCAGTTTCTATGTCGGATCTAACAGTAGTGCCGAGACTTACCGACTCACCGCACCCAGTGGCGCTACGCAAGAGGCACGATACACCTTGTCTGCAAAGATAGAGAAGATAACCTTCTACATCGGCGAGGACGGTCTGCATCAGTTCTGCGGTGTCGACGAGAAACTGGTGGTGGCTCGTATTGAACGTGTTCCTGCACAGAAAGGTACGCTTTCAGGTTCTATCAGTAGCACGGACGCTCTGCCAGAGGGTTATGGTATTGCTTTCACGAACACCCTCACCCATACCGTTTATAATGCCACTCTATCGGGCAACGCTTACCAAGCCGTGATGCCTATGGGATACACTTATGTGGCTTCTCTGACGAATGCCAATGGGTTTATCATCAATAACGGCGACTCAGTAGTGTTCAGCACTGAGGGACAGACCAAGGATATATCGGTAGAGAATGTGCAGACCTGCACGATAAATGGTAGTATCACCGGACTTCCTGCCGAGGTGGTTGCTCTCCTTACTATCGATGCAGAGAAGCCTGCAGGAAAGATATTCGAGGCAAGCATCACAATTGATGCAGCCAACAGTACCTACACCGGTGTCTTTGAGAAAGGTGTTGAGTACGCACTTACAGCCAATGGGGTGAACGACTATCAACTCAATACGACCTCTATCACGGGTACCGATGGGGCTACCGTGGATATTGTTTTCACCCAGAAAGCCGTTTGGGACGTGACCATAGCAGCCACCCTACAAGGTGAGGACGAGATAGCAGCCAGCCTCAGCAACGACTCTCTCAAGCAAGTGCAGTTCGTATTCAGCAACCTCAAAGAGGAAGGTTACACTTACACCTTCACCGGCACAGAGGCTATTGCCCTGCGCGATGGCGTCTATTCCGTGGTTTGCAAGAACATCCCTGCCGGTATGAAGCAGATGCTCACCTCTAACCTACAAGTTAATGGAGCGGCACTGACCAAGCAAATCGACTTTAAGAAAGACATCACTCTGTCTTCCGTTGCCTATCGCAGTACGCTCAATGTAGGTAAGACGCAGGAGTTCCAGACCATCAATAAGGCATTGGCATACGCACGCCGCATGACCCGTGGAAACGACGATGTAGTGACTATCCTTATTGAGCCAGGTAACTATGAGGAGATGTTGCGTATCGACATACATGACATCGTATTAAAGAACGCATCGCTTACGCCTTCTATTGAACTTGCTAATGGCGGCGTGGATATTCACGAGAACGCAGTCCGCATCACCGGTTATTATGGTTGGGGCTATAACTATTACAGTATGGGCACTGACTATTTCTATGACGAGCGCACCCTGCAAGTTAACAAAGAGAATGGTTACGCCTCCGTGGTTAATCCAGCCCAAGGTACTACACTGTGGAACTCGACTGTAGTGGTGACGGCTAAGAACTTCCGTGCAGAGAATATCATCTTTGAGAACTCCTACAATCAATATATATCCTCTCGTGAGGCAAACGATGTAGTGGTTGAGTCTTCGGGAAGCAAGGGTGTTCGTCCGACAACCGTAGGCAGTACTGCCGTGCAAGAACGCAAATACCGTGAGCGTGCTTGTGCATTGGGCTTTAGCAAGACAGCAGACCGTGCTATGCTCGTTAACTGCCGTGTCATCTCTCGTCAAGATGCGCTCTATGGGGACGAAGGTTGCCGTGTGGCTATCGAAGGAGGTATACTGAACGGTGCTTGCGACTACATCTTTGGTGGTATGACCCTTGTGGCACATAACACTCGACTTGATATGTTGGTTACGAGCGACCAGAACGATGTGGCTTATTTGACGGCTTCTAAGACGAGTGCCGGTAACCGAGGCTACCTCTTCTATGAATGCAGTGTAGGTAGTGCTAAGCCTGTGCAAGATATGGTGGAAACAGACAGTGCCAAGGCAGGTTTCTTGGGTCGTCCTTGGGCAGGTACTGCCGAGACCGTGTTCTATAAGACCACTATTGGTAAGACCTCGAATGGTTCTTCTCTTATCCAAGCCGCTGGTTGGAACAATGGATTAGTTTCTACCGGTTCCTCTCGCAGTTATGAATATGGTACTAT
This sequence comes from uncultured Clostridium sp., assembly GCA_963651555.1. Taxonomy (GTDB): domain Bacteria; phylum Bacteroidota; class Bacteroidia; order Bacteroidales; family Paludibacteraceae; genus Colicola. The sequence goes on from CAVJQD010000012.1 coordinate 2,697, forward strand.
TGAGCAGTTGGGCGTAGACAATAGTAGTAGCCGTGCTTCGTGGGCTACCGTCTTAACGGCTCCTACCCTACCCGATGGCACAGAGATAACTCTGTATAACTTCACCAAAGGCAACGACAATTGGGACCCATTCGGAGAGAGTACTTCGGCTGTAGGACAAGCCGTAGATAACAGTTCGTTTCAAGTAACACAGACTGCCCAAGGCACACTGCTCATCACTCCTATGGAAGGCGACACGGCTGTGCGTATCTATACTTTAGAGGGCACTGAGGTATACTCGCAGACTCTACGCGACACTAACGAGGTTGCTTGCCATATCCCTGCAGGGGTCTATGTAGTGGTGGCACAGAACAACCAGAAACAATATGTTCAGAAGACTCTCTGCCGCTAAGCAGTAGAGTAATAACAAACAGAGGCTGCCTCCGATGGAGACAGCCTCTGTGTTTTATTATACTATGCGGTTATTACTTGTTGATTATCAATTGCAAACTGTCTAACGGTTCTATTATCGTATAGTCGTCATTAGGCTTATCGAGCAAGATATAGTGCAGCACCGACTTATGTCTTACAAGGTCGGTTGGGATGGTATCGATACGGACCTCTTGATAGGCACGTTCTAAGTTAAAAGCACGAGCGATACGGCTTGACTCCTCTTGGGCTCTATCTCGGTCTGCCTTGAGGCGTTGCACCACTTTCCCATAGACAATAGTGAACTGCTTGGGGTTATCGGTATACCATACGACTGATGAGTCGAACTCTGCTTGCGTCACCCCATACTGCATAAGGACTGCCTCGTAGTAGGCACTCAGTTCCTCATCTTTGCCCGTGTTATACCCTGCCGCTTGAAGGACACCCTCGGCTTTATGCAACTCGTATAGTACCTTCTCCATCTTGCGTTGCGACAACACTCCACGAGGGCGAATAGTGCAGGAGCACATCGCCACAAGAAGAAGGCAACATAGAAAGGTTGCCCTACTCTTTCTTGTCTTTCGAGAGAGACGCATTGAGGTCTTTGCTAAAGAAGATAATAATGATAAAGACGGCTACTGTGATAAACGAGTCGGCTAAGTTAAACACAGGTCGGAAGAATATGGTCTCCCCCGCAGCGTTATGAATAAGCGGGAAATAGAGCATATCAACCACTCGACCATAGAACATAGAGGCATACCCACCATCGGCAGGAAAGAGGGTGGCAACTGTATAGGGGGTCGACTCTGAGAAGATAAGTCCATAGAACAGGCAGTCGAGTATGTTACCCAATGCTCCGACAATCACAAGCGTCACGGTAATGATATATCCTATGCGTGCTTTCTGCTTGATAAGGCGATGGATATACCAACATAGTACACCTACCAAAACAAGACGGAATACCGTAAGACATAGTTTACTGAACCACTCGATACCGAAAGCCATTCCGTTGTTCTCCACAAAGCACAAAGCAAACCATGGGAAGATGGAGTGCATCTCCCCAAGACGGAAGTTCAACTTAATATAAAACTTAAAGGCTTGGTCAGCTACCAAAAGAAAGACTACCAAGGCGGCTACTATCCAACGGATAGAGTTATCCGACAAGCGTTGTGAGGTATTGCTCATTTCTTTTTCTTTTCTTTTGCCTCAATACTAAGCGTTGCATGAGGAACAACACGCAGACGCTCCTTTGGTATGAGTTTACCGGTTTCACGACATATACCGTAGGTCTTGTTTTCTATGCGGACCAAGGCAGCCTGAAGGTTCTGTATATACTTCATCTGTCGTTGTGCTAAGCGTCCCATCTCTTCTTTATTGAGCACAGAGGCTCCTTCTTCTAACACCTTAAACAAAGGCGAGGTGTCGTTGTCGCCATTGCCTTCACCGGCTACCATCTGACGCAAATGGTCATACTCTTCCTGTGCTTTCGCTAGTTTCTCCACTATAATAGCACGGAACTCCTCTAACTCCTCATCGGAATAGCGTTTCTTCTCTTCCATAATACATTTATAGTTTAGCTTGTTTTACCTAACTTTACCAGCGGCCGAACCGTTTGGCTTATTTAGCGGGCAAAGATACGATATATTTCTAAGGATACCAAATTATAGACCCTATATCCTCTTTTTCTCCATCTTTTTCCCGTTTATACATCTATACATAATACATAATACATAATACACATACATAACACATCCATTCACCATTTTGGCATAGTTCTTGTTTTTTATGCAGCAAATTGTGTTTTATAATGAAGAAGATTATCACATTAGCCCTTCTATTCGTCAGTCTTGTAGCATATAGTCAGCATAGCATCACAGGCAAGGTGGTTGACAACACCAGCGGAGACGCAATAGAGATGGCTACTATTCGTTTGTTCTCTTATTCGAAGAACGACTCTACATTGGTACACGGTCTGCAGACCGATATGGACGGTAAGTTCACTCTTAATAATGTCCGCAACGGAGAGTATAAAATCATCATCAGTTCGGTGGGTTACCATGAGTATGTGCAGGCGGTGACGGTTGCCAACAAAGATGTCACCCTGCGCACTATTGGTCTTAACGAGTATGTGCAACACCTTGCCGAAGTGAGCGTACAAGGACATGCAGCCGAGATGACTGTTAAAGGCGATACTATCGAGTATAACACGGCGGCTTATAAGGTGAATGAGAACGCCATGGTGGAGGACCTATTGAAGAAGATGAACGGCGTCACGGTAGATCAACAAGGTAATGTGACCGTCAATGGTGAGAGTATCACAGCCGTGCGTATCGACGGTAAGAAGTTCTTTGGTAACGATGTACAGTCCGCCACTAAGAATATACCTGCCGATATGATAGAGAAAATACAAGTCATCGATGAGAAGTCGGATATGGCTAAACTGACGGGTTTTGAAGACGACGACACAGAGCATATCATCAATCTTACTCTGAAAGCCGACCGTAAGAAAGGTGTGTTTGGCAAATACACCGGTAGTCTTGGTGCCGACATGGTAACCGACAACGAAGGTTGGTTCAACTATGGTAGTACGGATTACGGTACAACTGCAGCCGAACGCACCCAGCATTTCTTCTCAGATGAGTTTCGATATAATGCGAACATCTTCACCAATCTACTCTTAGGCGAGAGTCAGACCACTATCTTGGGTAGTGCTAACAACACCAACGAGGTGCGTATGCAACGTGGGCGTGGAGACTTTGGTAAAGATGCCAATGCGGGTATCACTCGTAGCGAGAACCTTGGCGTCAATACAAACATTGACTTGAATGATAAGATAAAGAAGAAAGACTCGCAGTCGGAGTTGGTCATAGGAGGGGATGTCTCTCTTAGTCACTCGCATAACGACACGAAAGCCGAGACCAGAAAAGAGTCATACACCGAGAACCAGACCTACTTGAACAACGATACGAGTACGCAACAGTCGAATATCTACGATGTCAACGTACGCCTCGAGATGCAGTATCAGATTGATAGTCTGAACAAGATTATCCTACAACCTAACATCTCTTATACCCACCAACGACAGACCGAATCGGAAGCCTATACCAACTACCAAGATAGTGCATTGTTGAGCGATGGTTACCAGGCTACTTTGGATTCCACTCGAGAGGTAAGCGCCAGTGTGAAGTTGACCTATAACCATAAGTTCGACCACCCTGGTCGTTCCCTTACCTTGTTGGCAAACATAGGTTATGAGGACAATACGGGTTACTCTAATACTTATGCGTTCGATAATATAGCAAACAACGCCTTGGTTGACCAATATACTAATTCGAGAGACGGTAATGCTTCCTACTCGATTCGTGCTTCTTATGTAGAGCCTATCTACAAGACTAATCACCTATTGGAGATTTCGGCTCGTTTCTCTGGTAACAATAGGCGTTCGCAAAAGGACCAGTATTCGATGGATGAGGGTGTGTATGTGTACGACTCTGCCTATAGTAACAACCTGCGTAACGACTTATACTCCGAGCAGTTGGAGTTGAACTACCGTTGGTTAACCGAGAAAAGCGACCTTACTGTGGGCGCGCGTGTATTGGCTTCGCAGACGCATAGCACCACCTATTATGGAGGTGTACTCTCGCGTGATACACTCATCAATACATGGAACGCATCACCAAGTATCAACTTCCGATATAAGTTCGGCAAGAAAGAGTTTGCCCGCGTTCGGTATCGTGGTCGCCTTACGCAACCTACCATCACACAGTTAGAGCCCGTACGAAACAACTCCGATGCGATGAACGAGACGGTAGGTAATCTCTCGCTGCGTCCTGCCTTTAAGCATAACTTCATGGGTATGTACTCTCGCTTCAATGCAGAGAAGTTCTCCTCTATCATGACCGGTTTCCGTGGGTCACTCACGCAGAACGCTTTGGTAGGGAATACGGTATATGACCAGACCGGTAAGCGATACCAACAGACCGTCAACGCCGACGTAGTGCCATGGAACATCAGTGCCGACTTCATGTATAACACACCTTTTGCACAGAAGATGTTCCAGTTCAACACTCGCACTATGATATCCTACAACCAGCGTGTGGCTTATGTACTGCGTCAACAAGATGCTGCTGCTATCTCCCAGATGATAGAGAACAACACCCTGCCTCTTGGCGATGCGTCTTATACGGGTAACCTTCAGGTAAACGAAGATCTATCGATCCGTTTCACCCACGACATAGTAGACATAGGTCTTCGGGCTAATGGCACTTATAGTCGTACACAGAACACAACCACCCTTGGTAGCACAAGCAATGTGTTCGATTGGGGAGTGACGGGCGATATAGAGTTCCATCTACCTAAGTCTTGGAACATTGCCGCCGACTGTGGTTATACTGCCCGTTATGGTTATAACTTGGATAATGTGAACGAGGTCATCCTCAATGCTTCCCTCGAGAAGAGTTGGCGCAACGCTACTCTCTCGTTAGAGGTATACGATATCCTGCATCAGAAGAAGAATATTGTACAAGTGATCGACGATAACTCGGTGTCGTATGCGAAGTACAATCCCCTTCCAACTTACTTCATGCTTACCTTCTCGTACAAGTTGAACAAGATGGGCAATCTCAAAGCAACGGGTATGGGCGGTCATATACAAGAGATGATGGAGAGTGGCAATGAACCTGGGAAACCAGGCAGTACGCCTCCTATGGGTCCTCCTCCTGGAATGTAATGAATATCCAGACACACAACAAAAGGCAGCCTAATAGACTGCCTTTTTTGTTGCTATAAGTTATCTTATACTTTCTTGCGTTTAGATATGCCCACAAGATATAATCCGGCTAAGACAAGCAGTACCTCCGCTCCTCCTATGGGCAACTGATGCTCGGGAGGTAGTACCGTTGGTGTTGGCGGTCCTGGTGCATAACGAGGGGCATTGGCAACAGAAGCCAGCTCGGGTTCTTGCGCCATCGTAGGGTTTGTCTGCTCACTCAATGTCTTTGCCGATGACAGAGCCAAGAAGTTGCATACGGGCATCGTAACACTGACACCACTCGTCTGTTGCCCTGCCGAATAGGAAGACTTTGCACCTTGTCCGGTATTGCTAGTGGAAGCACTATATGAATACGGCATGATGCCATAGGAATGAGTTCTGCTCTTCGACTGGAACGAAGAGATTGGCATTGTCTCGGTATTGTAGATGATAGGCGTTGTGGACGTTGTTGGGGTAGATACCGTAGGGGTGAATACCGGCATACTCTTCTCGATAGGAGCATTTGCTACGGGTAGGGATAGGGACAAGGCATCTTGTTCGTAGCCTATACCTCCTACAATACCTATATCTTGTACTTTCGTGGATTTATGCAACAACACCATTGTTCCCCACAATGCAGCACTGAACAAGAGAATTATGAGCAATCCAGTCAAGAAACCATACTTCCTTTTCATAGTCATTCCCCTCCCAATAGTTTCACGGTTTGTACTTCTGAGCCCATCTTTATCTGTACGATATACACGCCCGTCGGCAGTTCGGGATGTAGGTTAATCACCTTATCTTGCGAGAGATAATGATACAAGCAGCAACCTTGCGAAGCAAAGATGGATACCTCTACCTGTTCTCCTGCATAGTTTTCAATATGCAGCTTGCCATTATCTAATACTGTCTCTACACTCGTTGTGACTGACTGCGGATGCGCAGTAAACACGAAACGCTGTTCGGCTTGTGTACGGTTGGTTGCCATAAAGGTGTACGTCTGACCCGACTGTACTCTTGTTACGGCCTGCGTTTGACGGTCCATTATATACAATGGATCACCCTCATAGTCGAACAAAAAAGTATATACTGAGTCTTTACCAGCACGGAAAGAGAGTGTATGCTCATCGATTACCGGAACAGCCGCCACTGCCATCTCGCCTGCTTCTTTTACGAACGAGAGCATCGGCACATCCGAACCGCCTTCTGCCTTGATACCATCCCAACCGTTTTCGAACTGCTCGGTGAAACTATTGGCAGATAATACCCATACTCGGTCTCCACCATACTGTTTGCCTTGCAAGTCGATACGCAGCACTTGCGGTGTTGTCTCGGTCGGAGATGCAGTACGACGGCGAGGAGCACGCATAGGCGTTGTGGAACATGCGAAGTTCTTTGCGTCGTACACTGCCGAGGAATACTCTATCTGCATGGTGGCCGGTAGCGCAGAAGTCTTTACAAAGAAACCTTGCATTGCCGGTATCACCGAGTCGGCACCTGCCATATAAGGTGAGGCATTGACAGGAATAACGGCATACTGTCCTGGCAGAGAGGCTACGGCTGAGGTAGCGTCGGCATCGGTGGCTGACTGCGAGTTGTTATAGGTACCTGAATGGAACAAGTAGATTGTAGCATCGGCATTGACAAAATCGGATGATGACAAGTTACCAATCTTGATAGGAGCCGTCCAACTGTTGGCAGCAAAAGCATATCCTTCCGTATCCCTTACCGTGAAGGAGATACTGTGCGTGGTCGGTTTATTTAGACGCCCTTGCAAGGTATAGGTCTTGCTGACATCTTGCGTGATACAATACCCTTCGAAAGGTTGCAGGATGTCTTCATTAGCCACCCACTCCCATAGTCCACCAATATTATCGCTCACGCCCCAACGGCACATCCATGCACCGTAGAACATGCTCACAGCAGTGTGGTCGGCTTGCAGAGGTGTACCTATATATTGCCATACGGGTTCTGCCGACACATTGGCGCCGTAGCCTTTACTAAAATACTGCACCGTGGCATATACATCGCTCTCTTGTGTACCAAAGACCAAAGCACCGTTACCCGTAGCATCGGCTTTCACGGTTATATCCTGCACGCTCGTTGGGCGAAGCGAGAAGTATTTGGAATCCTGCACTTTGCTAATAAGACCGGCTATCAACAATCCGCCCGTTGGAGTAATAGTGATACTACCCGCCAACGATGAACCATCAGGCTTCAAGCCTTGATTGATCTTCATGGTAGCGGCATGCGCATTGGGTATATCCACCGTACAAGGCTGCTCGATACGAACAGGGTGATAAGGCGTTGGAAGGAACGAGTGAGCTGGTGCCCAGTTTTTTGCGTCACTCCAAAGACCTGTTCCGTTCGCATTGTCGAACACCATGGAGCAGTCTGCCAACTTCGATTCATCGGTCTCTAACAGATAATGCAAGATCTGCTTGATAATGAGTTTGCCGTCATTTGTCAATAGCTTCGTATCCGAATTTTGAATACCCAATATAATCAAGCGAGCCAAGAACACGGCTTGACGCTCACTACATACAATCAACTCTCCGTTATTCGTATCGCTGATAGTGGCCAGCGGAAGGAAGTCGTATATCTGATTGAGCACAAATCCTTGCATACCATTGTTGGCACTGCTCAGCACTTGTATCTCTCTATTCAAAGCATCTCCTGAAATAGTCGTTCCATTGAATATAGAATGGGCAGCACATAGCAAGCGCATCTTTGTTGCCATCGGAGAGGCCGTACTTGGATTAGACTGTATATGCCAATTGCTCAACCTCGCCACAAAAGCCTCCGTTGAGAGGAAGGGTTTCTTATCAATCAAGGTACCCAATGCATTTGTGTATCCCTGACTTGTTTCCATAAAGTCTGTAACGAAGAGAAGATCATAATTAGAGTAATATGTCTCCAACTTGGCAGCATCCTTAGTAGCATAACCATTTACCACTGTTACATCGAAGTCGGTAGCAAGGTAATCCAATAACGTCTGCGACTCATCCTTGTCGTCTGTTGTATAAGCAGTAAAAGCTCCCTCCTTCGTACCACTAACGATATAGGCTATCGCTGGCTTATGGCTGGATGGGAATACTTTCACGGTAATAGTAGCCGTAACGGTAAGGGCAGGCGTACAATCATTGGTGAAGGTAAAGGCGAGTGGATAATCCACGCCATTAGCGTCCGTCACCCCTACATTGGGTGTACCCGATATATGCAGCTCACGCTCGTCCATATAGAAAGTACAACCAACAAGCGTTGGAACAGAAGTGAGCGAATAGGTTACGCTCGTGTTCTTTGCTTCGAGTGTGGCAAGCGTAAGAGATACCAATTTACCATCGGTCAGTCGGAACACCGAAGAAGTAGGCACCACATCTGGGGTCTGTTCACAAGGTTGAAGTGTCACCTCTACCTGCTGCGTGCAAGACAATCGACAATCGGGATGGTGCTTGTGCACGATACTATACTCGATGATGTATGTACCTACCACATCCGAATGGAACACATTGTTGGTGATGGTAGCCGTTGAGGGAGTAATCGTATACTCACTGCGGAATAGATTCGTGTTGAAGGTTGATGGAGTAAGCGTAATCGAACCCGTCTCACGCTCCATAGTGGAATCACTAACACCAAGCGTGGGTGCATATTGCTCTATACCATCGCACCCTGGGCAAGAATAGCGACGCACCTCAATGCTCTGGTAGGTAGCATTTTGTGAACCATCTTCACGATATACACCCAATGTATCTATGTTAGCAGGGAAGTCATCCGGCAATACAAAAACATAAGTACCTGCACCGTTCATCGGAACGCTATACGTTTTGGTATGCGCAGTTTTACCGCCCAAATAGATATCTATTGCCGTTGCATTATTGACTGCAGGCACTTCAAAATAAACAGAATCGCCTGGTTCGAAATAATTGCCTGATGCAAGATAAACAAAGAAGTGACCATTTGAATTTAATTTACCATCCTTCTCAGTACTTTTTTGATAACCGCCTTGCAAAGTACCAGAACAATCAGCCATAGTTTTACCTGTATGCACTGATTTGATAATCGTTTCGGAATGGCACTCATGGTATGGAACGAAAATCTTTACACTATCAACCGCACCGCATTTTTTAGCTGTCATTTCATCAGGTTGAGTAACGATAACGGTATAAGTGCCACTAGCTGTAGCCGAAAAGACGCCTGCGGAAGTGATGCTGCCAGTAGATGGTTTCACTGAGTAAGTAACAGGTTCACCGTTTCCTGTACCTGAAACAACCGATATAGTCACCGTTTCTCCACGCTCAATAATAGTTGCCGAAGTTGTGATTTTCAAAGCAGTTGTCGGAGGAGTACAAACAGGTTCTGTCAAGGTCATAGAAGTCCAATAGGTACTGCTTGAACCAGCACTTGCTACCACATAATAGTACCCAGCTTCGAAATTGCTTTTGCAAGCACCCGAGAATGTACCCTTTGGTGCAGTGGACAAAATTGGTACGGTAAAACTTCCGACTTCTGTTTTTTTATCAAGAGTAATCTTTGTACTATTTTCAGTACCATTCACAAACTTCGCAAAATTAGCAGAATCAGTTTTGTAGATTGTAACCGTAACATCACTTCCTTTTTTATCGCCCGTGAGCGTAACTAAAGACGAGACGGAAAACGTATCATCGAAGTAAAATACATAACCTGAGGCATTATCACTTGTTTTTGCACCACCATTGCTAGAACTATAACTGCAAGAACCTTCTCGATAAAGATAGCAACCATCATTTACTTTTAAAAATTGGGTAGCACTTTTAGGTCTTGTAACACTTGTCAAAAAATATGTTCCCAGCGTCGTAGGCGTAACGGCTGCTGACACAGGGAATAGGAACACATTGAGGAAACATAACAAAGGCACTAACGACAGGGAATGCCGCAGCAGGGCGCTAAGTATGACATTAGGGAATTTAGTGTAAAGATGCTTCATGTTCTGGTATACTTTTTGTTTAAGGTTAATCAAATTACTCTCTGTTATGCCCTGCTATACAGCGACTAGCAATCTCAAAAGAGCACATAATAAGTTTAATCCTACATGGATTAATTCATGCACAAAGATAATACAATATCGCCCGAATCTTGTGCAAAAATTGACGATTTGTGTCGATTTTTCTACATACTCTCAAATCAGTCCTTTGTCACTGCGTGGCGGAGATATCTCCTGCTCGCTGCGCTCGCGAGAAATAAAGGAAATAAAAGAAAAGGGATAAAGTGTTGCTAGTTCTACTAGTTTAGCTAGTTTATAGGGGAACTAGAAGGTCTAGAAGTACTAGAAGCAACAGCGATAGTCAACAACCAATCAGCCTATTATTTAGCATGCCGTGTGGTCTTTTAGCGGAGCGGGCTGACATAGAAACGGTCTGATAGTGCTGCAGTCCTATTAGAATTTAAGTGCGAGACCGATGCTATTGGCACTAGTTTGAAGATTGAGAGATAGTGCGGTACGTCGGCTGCAAGTCTCGTTATAGACCTCATGTGTGTCGTTGCGTTTGATGCTACCCACTATCAAGAGGGGTATAGAAGCAGATGTCATAAGACTACCTGTTCCCATGAAAAAAGCACCTGCGACTACACAACCTGCAGCCGCATGAGACGTAGTATGGGCTCCAGCAAGAGCTGAACCAAAACCATAAGCTGCACCATAGAAATACATGGGCGCACCAATAAGTAGGGCAGAACCTAAGCCTGCACCTAAGAGTCCCCAACCGGCTTTCCATAGGCGGGTACCCTTTTGATAGGATGCCCATGCCTCTGGACAGTTGTTCTGCAAGAAACTGAGGTATGCTTGTTCGTCCATCGCGGTCACTGTATTGCCACTATAGAGCGTGTAGGTATCGTCATAAGCCGAGATGTATGGTGCAACAGAAGCCACATCGGCATTGTCCTGCACGGTCTCTTCTTGCGAAGCATTGGCTGCCGTGTCATACACCTGCACCTCGCCGTTCTCGAAGAGAATAGAGTTAATCTCGGAGGTAGCCATCACAAATAGTGGTCCGTCAAGGTTCGACGTTTTCTTGTACTTAATCTCGATGTTCGACACTTCTTCAATCTTTGCCTCGATGCGTTTGGCGTCACGCGTGATGATGATATCCTGTGCGAAAGCAGATACGCACGACATGGCTGCGAGCAGCAGTAATAGACTCTTTCTCATAATGGTTTGCAAGTTAGTGAGTTTATACTAAGCAGTCGTCTAATAACTTGCAGATAGCCTCTTTATCCATGTTCTGTCCGATAAAAACGAGTTTCTGCATACGGTCGCCATACTGTTCATCCCAATCACGCCGTAACATTGGGTCTTGTGCCAATGCTTGACGAAGTTCGTCCTTTGGCATCGTGGCATAGAATGCACCGGCTTGCTTGAGGTTGAACTGCTTTCCAGACTGTTCGAACACATAGCACATATCGTATTCGGAGTCGAAATAGCACATTCCTTTGCATCGGATAACACTCTTGGGCCAATGGCGTGCCACAAACTCGTCGAAGCGATTGAGGTCCATTGGCTTACGACGATAATAGACGAACGTGAAGATACCGTACTCGAGTGCTTCACCTTCCTCTTCGTTGTGGAATTCATCGTGGTCGTGGTGGTGATGATGGTCGTGATCGTGATCATCGTCGTCATCCTCGTCGTCATCCTCGTCGACATCGCCTTCTACGCCAGCAATCCATGCTGCCGAACCGGCTACCTCGTCGAACGAGAAGAGTTGCGTATCGAGCAGTTTACTGAAAGGCACATCGCAGTAGTCACAATCGATAATCTCGGCTTTCGGCTGGATAGCTCGAATGACGGCTCGTATATGTTTGAGTTCGTCGGGTGTCACCTCACTGGCTTTATTAAGCAAGATGAGGTTGCAGAACTCGATTTGTTGTATGACAAGTGATGCAAGGTCGTCCTCTCCGAGGTCTTTCTTCTGCAGGTCGTTGCCCGAAGCAAACTCGTCACGCATACGCAGGGCATCCACCACGGTTACGATACTATCGAGTACGGGCACGGGTGCATCCGACCGATCAACGATCTGCGGATAAGAACAGAGGGTCTGCGCAATAGGAGCGGGTTCGCATATACCTGAGGCCTCAATAACGATATAGTCGTAGATCTTCTGGGCGCATAGGTCATGGAGTTGCTGCACGAGGTTCATCTTAAGTGTGCAGCAGATGCAACCATTCTGCAGTGCCACTAGATTATCGTCTTGTGCCGTAACTACACCACCTTTCTGTATCAAGTCGGCATCTATATTCACTTCGCCTATGTCGTTCACTATAACGGCGAAACGAATACCTTTACGGTTGGTTAATATACGGTTGAGAAGAGTTGTTTTACCGCTACCCAGATAACCCGTGAGTAGTAGGACGGGAACTGTTTCAGTATTCATTGATTTGACAATTTTACAATTTACAATTTTACAATTGTCGGTAGCAAAAAGTGCGCCAAAGTGGTATTCTTTCACGCCTCTGCCATTATGTCGTTTCTATGCAGCGGTCTGTTGTCTAATTGTCAATTGTCCAATTATCAATTGTTTGTTAATTGGTTATACCTTCGAGTGTTTACTCGGAAGGCGATGAGGGCGTCAGTGAAGTTGTTCTCAGCTTGCAAGAGTGTGGTTTGTGCGGTGAGTAGGTCGGTGATAGTACCTGTACCTGCGCGATAGTTGACGCCCGAGAGTCGGTAATTCTCACGGGCAATAGAGAGTGCCCGTTGGTTCTCGCCCACGAGTATATAAGCCTCGAGCATCTTATCGTAGGCTTGTTGAGTGCGTAGCGATAGTTGTTCGGTGAGTTGTGCTTGCTGTAGGCGTGCCTGTTCGAGGGCGATATTATCCTCATGAATCTTATGTCCGGTCTCCCACCACGCCGTAAGCGGTACAGATACGGTAACGAACAATGCTCCATTGCCTGTCTTACTGCCTAAGCCGTCACGCAAGATGTTCATCTGAATATTACTATACCCATAGTGTGCACCCACGGCAACCTGCGGCAAAGCCTCGGCAATCGTCATGCGTCGTTGCAGTTCAGCCGCACGCACCTGCAGGGCAAGGAGGTCGGCTTCGGGCGAGTCGCTCGAGTCGGTGTAGGTAGCAGTAAAGAGGACGGTATCGGCAGCGATCGACTCTAACGGGATAGAGTCAAGATGATGGTCGGAATTCGACAGCGAGACCGATTGCCATAGGGCACGTTTTGCAAGAGAAAGGCCATTATTGAGTTGTATCTGTGTGCGTTGTATCTCCGATTGCCGCAGTTCGACCTGCAACAGGTCGGTCTGCAGTGCGAGTCCGGCATCGACAGCAGCTTTCACAGTACGATGGATCGTATCGAGCAGCCCCGTCACAGCAGTGAGTGTATGCTGTTTGTCGTTCAGTCCGACTACAAGCCAATAACTCTCCTCCACTTGTTGCAGAAGGTCACGCTCCGTTATCTCGGTCTGCCGTTCAGCGGCTTCTACACCTACTTGTGCTAAGCGGTTACCTGCCACGATCTTTCCTCCTACATACACGGGTTGCAAAGCCGTCACTCCTACCTGGTAACCATACTGAAAGAGCGAGAGAGTGTTCTCTAATCCGAGTGCTGCGCCATAGTTACCATAGAGCATTGTCAACAGGTCGCGCACCGAGGCGTTGTTGATATCGTCGATACCAATCTCCACCAATGGGTGCAGGCTATGATAGCCCATAGCCGAAGCCGATATCTGTGGGAAATACTTCGTGAGGGCTTGTGCCTTCACTTGTTGTGCTTTCTCTATATCGAGTCGTGCTCGCTGCAGTTCTTTGTTATTCTGCTTGGCTAAGGCTAGGCATGAGTCGAGTGTGAGTGTATCGTGCCTTGTTACCGTTTGCGCTGAGAGACAGGCGGTAGTTAGCAATAACGCTATCAATAGGTATGTTCTAAATAATCGTTTCATAGGTTTAGGCTTTGGCTTTGCGTTTATCTTTATGCTGATACATCTTCCAGTAGGTGATAGGCAGGATAGTGAGCGTAAGCGGCAACGTGAAGAGTGAACCGAAGCAGATAACCACCCCCATAGGCATCCATAGGCTGGTGTGCGCTATAATCATTGGTATAACGCCGAGGGCGGTAGTCGCCGTTGTGAGGAAGATAGGACGCATGCGTCGCAGTCCTGCCTCAAAAGCAGCCTCAGCCACCGGTGTTCCGTGTTTGCGTAGGTCTTCGGCATACTCATACATCATGATAGCGTTACGCACGATGACACCGATGAGACTGACAATACCCAATACAGCCGTGATGGATATATCCATGCCAAAGAGGTATAATCCGAGGAAAGCACCGAAGATACAAAGAATACTGCTCGAGAGAGTAAGCAAAGCGAGGGCTATGTCGCCAAAGTGATAGAGCAAGAGTGCCAGCATCACTAAGAGGGCAGCCACTATACTCCATAGTATCTCGGGTATCATCTCGCTATTGATCGAACTGAGTCCGCCATAGGAGATAGTCATACCCTTTGGGAGGTCGTTCATATTTTCTTTGATCCATTCCTTCACTTTGCGTTCAGCCGACACCTGACTTGTTGTACCACGGAGGTCGCATCCGACTGTGACTGTAGGAACCGAGTTACGGTGTTCTATCGAGGCACGATGCCACTCGGGTGATAGGTCTGCCACTTGTCGCAGAGGGACCCATACACCAGGGTATGCTGTAGGTATCATGATATCTTCCAACTCGGCAGTCTTCATCTTTTTGCCACCAGCGGTATAGAGTATCACTGGGATACCGTAGTCACCTTCCCAGATAGTGGTCACTTTTGCACCGCTAGTGAGAGTACTAAGATAGAGCGAGAGGGTAGTCTCGGTGATGCCGAGTCGTGTTGCCTCATCTTGTCGGAGGGTTATCTTGGTCTGTGCCGTGAACTGGTCGTTGTCGGAGTGCACCCACATCATCTCGGGTTGCTGCGCCATGAACTGCTCCAACGAGTCGGCATAGACTGACATTGTCTCTATATCGGCACCTTGGAAACGGATCTCGAGTGGGTTCTTCGCTGCTTGGTAGTCTACTTGCTTAAAGCGGATATAGGCGTTCGGGAAATAGTTCTCGTAGCGAGGTGTCATCTCCTGCAACAGTTCCGCTGTGGCAGTCGTAGAGGTGGTGTTGACAATGAACTGTGCATACGAAGGCTTTGCCATCTGTGGGGTATAGGTAGCATGAAAACGCGGTGAGGCTTGTCCCACAAAAGAGGTGATGGAGGTGATGCGTTTATCGACACGCATCATTCGTGCCAAAGAGTCTGCTACTTGGGCTGTTTCGTCGACCGATGACCCTTCTCGCAGGTGTATCTCCACAGCGAAGCACTCTCGTTCTGCCTTCGGAAGAAGTTGGAGATTGAGTCGGGTCATAAGGAAACCGCCTAAGCCAAGGCAGACAATAAGCAATCCGAAAGAGATATAGGGATGATAGAAACAGCGAGTGAGCATTTTCTTATATCCTGCTTGCAGCCATGCAAAGAAACGGTTCTGCATACGTTCGAATAGCATCATCTCGCTCTCTTTCTGTCGGTGTATGAAGCGGGTAGCGAGGTAAGGCGTTACCCATGTAGCATAGAATATACTGGCTGTTAGAGCGAATAGGATAGCCCAAGGGAAGAGTTGCACGAACTCACCCAGAGGTCCTTGGATGATATGCGTCATGGGGAAGAACATTCCCGAGATAGAGCAGGTAGCAATAGCCATAGGCACGAACAACTGTTCGGTGCTGACTACGGCCGAGTACCATCGGCTATAGCCTCGTTGAAGAAGGTCGGAGTAGCCGTCGATGACTATGACCGAGTCGTCCACAATCATACCTAATACCACGATAAGGGCAGCCAACGTGACGGTGTTCAGTTCGATACCCGTTAGATACATCAGTCCGATGGCAGCGGCGGTGCAGACGGGCACACCCGTACTCGCTACTAAGGCAGTACGCAATGGGAAAAGAACGAGCATGACTGCTATGACGACGATGATAGAAAGGACTATGTCGCGCATAAAAGATCGCACGGAGTCGTCTACCACCTTTGGTTGGTCGGTGATGCGATGGAAATGAATATCGGGTGGCAGTTGCTGGCGCACGGCGGCAATCTCTTTATCCACTTTCTCACCGAAAGCCACGATATTATTCCCTGGCATCATCTCCATGTTGATGATAAGGCACGAGCGGTCGGGCGAGATAGCGGTTTGTGCATCGCCGGTATAGTACTCCACGAACTGCAAAGCCTCTTTATAGCGTCGTTCTACTGTTGCTATATCTTTGAGTCGGATCGTGCTATTGGTGACGGGGTCGTACCAAACGATCTGTTCTGCTATCTCTTGTTCGGACTTATAGGGTATGGTCACTTGCAGTTGCTGTCCGTTATCAAGACTGCCACTCAGTGTACGAAAACTCTGTAAGAGCAGCGACATCTGCAGGGTTGTCTGATCGATGCCATACGCTGATAGGCGGTCGGCATCGATGGTGATAGCCACTTCCTCATGTTGCGTACCAAGGGTTTTGATCCTTCCCATCTCGGGGATAGTACGCAGACGGGTACATAATGTGCGAGCATACTGCTCCAACTCTCGTGGGCTACGCTCGTCGCTCTCGACAGCCAAAAGCATCGAGGAGGTATTTCCAAAGTCGTCTACCACAATCACCTGTAACACTCCTGCCGGCAGTTTGGTTGCCTTAAAGAGGTTGAGTCCGGCACGGATACTGGTCCAAGCCTCAGCACTCGACTTAACGGAAGTGCGGATAGTGACATAGACATAGACTATACCATCTTCTGTGACAGAATAGGTGTGCTCCTTATCCACCTGTTCGTAGCCATTGAGATAATCCTCGAGGGGGATAGTGACTTGCTGCTCTACCTCTTGTGCTGTTGCCCCCGGGTAGACGGCTGCTACTACTCCTTGGCGTATCTGGAACTGCGGGAACTCATCTTTGTTCATCCTCGGCAGCGACCATAGTCCTATACCTAAGAGGATAAAGACCACCATAGCCACCATGCCATGATGGCGCATTGCGCCTTCTATATGACTCCTCTTTTTCATAGGTTAGTAACTTAGTCCTGCTCCTACATACAGTTTCTGGAAACCGTCGGTAATGACAACATCTCCTGCTTGTAGTCCACTGGTGATGAGTACATTATCGCCTATATACTGCCCCACTTCCACTTGACGTCGGAGGGCTATGTAGTTGTCGGCTACCCATACACTACGTCCCGACTTGAGGGTCTGCACACAGGCAGAAGGTACAGTATAGCCGGTCTGCGTCTGTGTCTGCAGCCACACTTTCGTTACCATACCTGGCAGAAAAGTGGTGTGAACAGTATCTTGCAATAGCGCTTTGACCGTATAGGTATGTGCGATGGTGTTGGCAATGAGGTCTTTCTCTACAATGATAGCACCTATCGTGTCCTTGCCGATGGCTGGGATATAGAGTCGTGCGCTATCACCTATGCGTATCGGTGCAATATCGTTCTCTGAGACATCGAATGTCACCTTGTAGGTATCGTTATTGATGAGAGTAGCGATAGGAACTGCTGGTCCGACCACTTGTCCGATATGGATATTAAAGTCACTGAGTACACCATCACTTGGTGAACGCAGTATGCAGTCGTTGAGAGACTTCTCGCCCATAGCCACCATGGAGCGTGCTTGTTGGCGTTGACTGCGCAGTTCCACCATCTTCTGTTCAGTCACGCCTCCTTCGGCAAACACTTTCTCGGCACGCTGGAGTCCATCTTCTATCTGTCGGAGGGAAGCACGAGAGGCTTGCAAGGCATTGCGAGCTTGCGTATTGTCTACTCGCAGGATCTCTTGTCCTGCGGTGAGGCGGTCACCTTTCTTGACGCTGATAGAGGTCACTTGTCCTGCGGTCTGCATACTGAGTGGGGTGCTACTCGCACTCTCCAGTTTGCCTACATAGGTATGCGTGTTGTATGAAGTCTGCTGCTCCATGCGCTGCACGGTGACCGCTACGGGGGCTACCTGCTTGGGGGTATTATCTTTCTTGAGCGGCATCTTGTCGCACGAAGAGAGAAGGATAGCAAGGAGTAGGATGAAAGAATGCTGTTTCATATTCTTGGTTTAGTTTCGTTTAGCAACCATGAGTATGTCGGAGGCTTCTATCTGTTTGTCAACGGATACGCCTTCGCCTTTATACTGCAGGGTGAAATGGATTGTCTCGTCGTAGATGACTCCAGTGCCTGACACTTCTACTTCGTAGTTCTCTGAGTAGGTTTTCTCGACGGGTACGAGTAGTTCAGTCTCTGTATTAGTGTAAGTCACCGAGAGGGTACGCGTGAAAGGCTCGAGGGTTATCTTATCGTCTTTCACCTTGGCTTGGGTGGTATAGACACCGCCATTGAGTCCGGTGTAGTAGTTCATTGTGAGGAGTACCTTATCGTCGGAGGATGTCTTCTCTATCTGCATAGCCCCTTTCTCGTTGAGGAGAACGATAGAGATGGTATCATCGATAGTGGCTTGTCCACTGATTGTGTAACTGTAGGAGTCGACGAGCGACTTGATAGGGTCGTTGCAAGAGGTGAGTAGTACCATTGCAAGAGAGAGAAACAGAGTTAGTTTCAGCAATTTGGTTGTATTCATAGTTATGGGATGTTATAAAAATTCCACGTCTTGTTATTTTGTTATTATTCGTTGTTATGCTTTACGCCCATCAGTAGATGGATATAGTCGATGTTTTCTTGTTTGCGTTGTTGGAGTAGGATATTGATGTCTTCATTACTCGTTGGCAGAAGGTGTTCTATCTCGGGCATGACGATAATCGACATGATATTGAGCGAGAATATATAGAGTATGATCTGCTCAGCGTTGGACTTGGCAATGTTACCTGCAGCGGCTTCACGGTCGAGTGCATTCTGCAAACGCTGGATATAGTCGGCATACTGTGTGTGGGCAATGTCGGCAAGTGAGGGAATCGACTGCGACTCGTTGACAATGAGTCGTGCAAATGCCACATTATGCGCAATGAAATCGAAGTTCTGCACTATGAGGTTGTCAATGTTCTGCAAGAAATGGAGGTTGTCAGTGCCTTCGGCAGGCAATACCGACTGCACGAATCCGTCAATCTTGCGTTGTAAGACAGAGGCAAATAGATTCTCTTTGTTCTTAAAATGATAGTAAAGCAAGACATGCGTGACGCATACCTTCTTGGCAATACGGCAGATGTTCGCACCCTCGTATCCGTGGCGTGCAAACTCCTCTTCTGCAGCGGTTAATATCTCTTCCTTTTTGTTTTTCATATTCTCTTGATGAGATGAGATTTCCCAAATCGGCTGCAAAGGTAAGGGATATATTTTATTGCCACAAGGATTTCCTTACATTTTTGTAAGGAAAAGTAATAAGATGTGTATAAGTCGCTGACCTATAGGGGTTATGAGACCTATATGGCAGATAAGATTAATGAGTCATAAGGGAGCAGTTAGAGTTCCCGAATTAAACGCACACTTTGTCCGTCGTGCGGGGTGACGCAGTCCGCCAGAGCGAGGTAACTATCTTCGAAGTTAAGGCAGAATGCGTAGTAGTACGCAACGTAAATCGTACTAGACCAATAGCGACCGTTCGACTGAACATTGCGCACGCTCGTACCACTGCGGTAGCCCGCAGCAGGCAAAAAGACAGCGCCGGCTGATTCCATCTGCGACCACTGCGTGGTGGTATAGACATTTCTTGAGAAGGCAGCACCTGAGTTGAAGGTAAGACCACTTGGCAGAGACCAACTATCAGGCAACAAGATGACTCCCGTTATACCATTAACTATGGCAAATCCATAAAGACTACTTCCGTTGGTACGAGTTAGGAATACGTAGTTCCACTCATCGGGAGTCAAGGTACGCCATGTATTAGCAGGATAGTTTTCAATCACATTTGTGCCCCAATCGGTGAAGGTAGCATAAACACTATCATTTGTACTTGTGTTTGTCGGGTTATTCCCTGTTCCCCAACCGAAGAGGTCCATCCAACCGGAATAAGTAGATGAGATGTTGCTATTAGCATTACCAATATAGTCGTATTGGTGTTCTGCAAAGCGCCCAGTGTTGGTGCTGGCTTGGTATTGGAGGTTGCCAGGGGCAAAGATTACTTTCTTCGTTGCCGAAACAGAGAAACTTGCTGTCCACTGCGCATAGAGGGTGAGGTTGCCGGCAAGGACGATAGATGAGCCGACCGTATAAGTAGCACCTGTGCCATCGGGTTGGGTGTTCCACTCGATACACCCATAGCCTTCGCGTGTGAAAGAGCAGGCACTGACGGTTACCACTTGTTGATTCCATACGGTGACAGTATCGTTCGTACCATTGCCGCCATTGGGGTTGTAGATGATGGTATAGGTGTCGGTAGTAGTGGCAAAAGGAACAACGAGTACGGTACCATTGGCGAGGGTGAAGGTCACTGCTGTGTCGGTGTAGGTGATGGCAGAGAACATACTCACAGCATCAGTACCGGCTTTACCAGTGTCGCCTTTTGTACCTTTATCGCCGGTGGCTTGTCCTACTTGTGTCCAAGTAGTACCATTGTCGTAAGACAGATACCAATATCCATCGGTGCGTATCTCGAGTTGGGGTGTGTTACCGGCGGTGCCGTCCGTACCGGTGACGGGTATCTTATTGCCACTATCATCGAGCAGGAACGCTCCATCAAGTGTCCAATAGTAGTTGCCGTCAGTGTCTTGTTGGATACTGATGACAGGCGAATAGCCGTCAGTACCATCTTTGCCGTTGAGGATAGTGATGGTCTTACCCGAGAGGAAAGTGATGGTGTAGCCGTCTTTCTCATTGCCCGAGAGAGCGGTTATCATGTCGTTCTGTTGGATAGCACTGACGATAGTCTGCAGGGCGGTGATGTCCTTGTTTATCTGTTGACATTGTTGCTCTAAGGCAGTGACACGGGTCTCGAGGCTGTCGATGTTGGTATGCAGACTATCAAGGTCGGCAAGGATGTCCTTGTGGCAGGAGGTGAGCACGAGGACGGCTGTTAGTAATATGAATGATAGTTTCTTCATTGGTCTTTGTCTTTATAGTTATAGGTCTTGTGCGAGGCGGACGCTGTGGCCTTTTATACTCATATCGGTTTCTGTATTGACTGCAGTGCCTGAAGTACCTTGGAAGTGTAGACGATAAGCAAAGTCGGGGTTGGTATACTGTGTGCTTGTCCAGTAGTAACCTATGTTGGTGCCAAAGACACTGGGTTCGTTATCTCGTTGTCCGCAGGCAGGAAGGAAGACCGCACCTACTGCTTCGAGGGTAGTCCACTGGGTAGCATCGTACACATTGGTTGTGTATTCCTGTAAGCCGGCAGTGAGTGTTATGCCGGTAGGGGTAGTCCATGCATCGGGCAGGAGGATGAGTCCCACTACGCTATTGACGGTAGCAAAGGCGTATAAGGTTGCGCTATTCGTACGTGTGTTGATAAGATAGTCCCACTCGTCAGCAGAGAGTGTCCTCCACGTGTTCGGGGTGTATGAACCAATGGTGTTGCTGCCCCAATCGGTGAAGGTATGGTAAAGCGAGTAAGGGAGTGCGTACTTGGTAGGAGCATCGCCTGTACCCCAACTGAAGAGGTCTATCCAACCGTCGTAGGTGGCGGAGATGCTGGTATTGTCGGTGCTGCTTGCTTTGTCGTACTGGTGTTCGGCAAAGCGCCAAGTGTTGGTGCAGGCTTGGTATTGCAGGTTACCCGGGGCAAAGAACACTTTCTTGGTTGCTGAGACCGAGAAGGCGTAGACCGACTCCCATTGGGCATAGAGGGTGATGTTCTTGCTCATCGCTATCTCGTCTCCGGCAGCGCAAGTAGCCCCTGTGCCGTCTGGTCGCGTGTTCCAACTGACAAAGGAGCAGTTCGTGCGGGTGAAGACATTGGCTTGAATGGTGACCACTTGCTGCTTGCTATAGGTGACGGTGTCCATCGTACCTATTCCGCCATTGGCACTGTATATCAGCGTGTAGGTATTGGCAGTGTGACGGAGTACCAGACTGGTGCCGTCGGCTAGGGTGAGGTAGATATAGTTCTCGTCGGAGGTCACACTTTGGAACATCTGCGTGCCAGGGTTACCTTGATCGCCTGTGTCTCCTTGTTTGCCGGTGTCACCGGTAGCATAGAGGAGTTGCTGCCAGTCGGTACCGTTGAGCGAGAGATACCAATAGCCGTCGGATGGGTCTATCTTGAGTTGCGGTGTGATACCGTTGGTACCATTGACCGGTATCTTGTTGCCGTCGGCAAGCAGGAACTCGCCATCGAGTGTCCAGTAGTAGATACTATCGGTGTCTTGCCGTACGCCGATGATAGGTGCTACGGCATCGTTGCCTCTCTCGCCATTGTGGATGGTGATAGCCGTACCACTGAGGAAGGTGAGGGTATAGCCTGTCGTGTCACTACCCGAGATGATGGGCGTGAGAGTGGCTATCATGTCGTTCTGCCGGATAGCACTGACGATAGTCTGCAGAGAGGCGATGTTTGTGTTCATCTGTTGGCACTGCTCCTCGAGGTGTTCGATACGAGTCTGCAGGTCGTTGACATCGGTCTTGAGAGAGTCGATGTCAGCAAGGATGTCTTTGTGGCAGGAGGTAAGCAGGGCTACGGCTGCTAGTAATATGAATGAGAGTTTCTTCATTGGTCTTTGTTTTGTTGGGTTAGAGTTCTTGGACTAAACGCACACTTCGCCCGATGCTCCGATCGTTGTAGTCCTGCGGATTGAGGTAACTACCGCGGAAGTAGAGGCCGTACGCGTCGTACGTGCCGTACACCGTACTTGACCAATAGTAGCCGTTCGACTGAACATTGTACACACTCGTACCATAGCGGCTGCCCGCAGCAGGCAAAAAGACAACGCCGACTGTTTCCATCTGCGACCATTGCGTGGTAGAGTAAACATTGTTAGTGAAGGCAGCAGTGCCCGCTTTGAAAGTAAGCCCACTTGGCAGAGACCAACTATCGGGCAACAAGATAAGTCCTTTCGTGCCGTTGACTGTGGCAAAGCCATAGAGACTACTTGCGTTGGTGCGAGTTTGGAATACATACACCCACTCATCTTTAGTCAATGTACGCCAAAAGTTAGCCGGATAGATTCCTATTGCATTTGTACCCCAATCCGTGAAGGTATAATCACTGACTGAAGTGCTTGTATTCGTAGGATTAGATGCTGTACCCCAGCCAAAGAGGTCTATCCAACCATCATAAGTAGTTGAAATATTACTATTGGCATCACCTATATAGTCATATTGATTATCAGCAAAGCGCCAAGTGTTGGTGCTGGCTTGGTATTGGAGGTTACCAGGGGCGAAGATTACTTTCTTGTCCGCAGCGATAGAGAATCGTAGGTCGTCCCACTGCGCATAGAGCGTATCGTTGTGGGTGAGTTGAAGTTTACGCCGACAGTAACCGTGTGCCCTGTGCCATCGGCGTTGGTGTTCCACTTCAAGAACTTATAGCCCAAACGGGTGAAGATGCAGGTCTTGACGGTAAGAATCTTCTGACTCCAAACAGTGTCGGTAGTGGCAGCAGTAGTGCCGTCGTTGGCGCAGTAGGTAAGGGTGTAGTAAACCTCGTTGGCGTCTGCCAAAGGAAGTATGAGTGTGGTGCCGTCAGCAAGGGTGAAGGTGACGGCGGTGCTGGTGGCAGTGACGGATTGGAACATCGTGTCACTGTTAGCGCCATCGGGACCTTGGTCGCCTTGGTCGCCTTGTTCTCCGGTGGCAGGTCCGAGTGGTTGCCAGTTGGTACCGTCGTAGGAGAGATACCAGAGGTCGTCTTGTATCTTGAGTTGAGGCGTCAGTCCGTTCTGTCCATTGGTGTGGGTAACGGGTATCTGGTGGTTGTCGGTGTCGAGCAACCACTCGCCGTTGAGCGTCCAATAGTAGAGACCATCGGTGTCTTGTCGTACGCCAATGACAGGGGCTGTGCCGTCGGTGCCGTCTTGTCCATGGTGGATAGTAAGCGACTGTCCGTTGGTGAGGGTGATGGTGTAGCCCGTGGTGTCGCTACCTTGCGTGATAGGTGCGAGAGAGGAGACCATGGCGTTCTGTTGTAGCGCATTGACGAGCGTTTGCAGCGACTGGATGTTGGTGTTCATCTCTCGGCACTGCTGCTCAAGTCGTTCGACGCGGGTCTTGAGACTGTCGACATCGGTCTTGAGAGAGTCGATGTCAGTGAGGATGTCCTTGTGGCAGGAGGTCAGCACAAGGAGGGTGGTCAGTAATAGGAATGATAGTTTTTTCATTATTATTGTGATAATATCATTGCGTGGCAAAGTTATGGATTATTTGCGGACGGTGCAAGCAAGATGGTAGATATTTTTCTGCGGGGTGTTTGGTGAGTAGGCTATGAGACCTATTCGCCCTCAACAGATTGTCTCCTAACTAAATAGTCTCCAATGAGTTATATCGTGTTTCGCTATAATTATTGTACTTTCAATGATTGTATTCTCAATAATCTATTTAGATACAAGATATATGATTGGTTTTTAGAACTATATGACACATACTTTTGAACTAACATGGTTATATAGGTTTACTTAATTCTCCGGTACAATTTACTCAAATCGCGGGTCAATGGTGCATAACTGAACATAGGGCAAACACATCGAAAATTGTGAACGGACGCCTGCGGCGTATTGGCATTAATTATCCATAAAGCATTGAATACCATAGCAGTTCGGTAACAGTAGGAGTGGGTATAACGATTGTAGGGCGTTTTGGAGGTGGGCGAAATGGTTGGATGGGGTTAGGGTGTCTTCGTTCATATACAACCGTTTGGAGACTTCTATCATAAGAGAGTGGTAGTCGACAGGTGCGTCGACGGTTTTGCTATTAGAGAAAGGGGTGTTGAGTCCGACTTTATAGCCTTTCTCTCGAAAGTACTCTGCCACTCTCCGTAGGACAGCATCGGATGGGCGGGACCAATCGTCGTTGTAGCCAAGGCAGATGTCGATGTCGCTCGGATGGGTGCATAGTTCCGTGGGGTTGGTGGAGAAACTGTGGCAGTCGATCAATAGGACAGGTGGGTAGTCGTTTTGGCTCGTTCGTCCTTCCGTACTGCACTTCATAAGTAGGTCTTCCAAGGAGCGTTGGTGCGCCATATAGTCGCGATAGCATCGGGTACGGAAAGTGTCGGCGTAATCCTTAAAACCGTCCCAACGGAACATTGATATACCTAATCCTTTTGCTTCAAGCGGGTCATGTGGTAGTCGCTCTACATCACAGTAGATGCGGCACCAAGGGAATACGATGGAATGGATACGCGGATGGGGTGTGGAGGGCACAAAGAGTTCGTCGGTGGACCAATCGATATAGGAGCGTGAACGATTGTGAAGAAAGCGATTGACAGAGGGCGTTGCAGCGAGTGCTTGTCGGATATCGTCAGGGAGGTCGGACTTGGCGTGCGGGACGTGCAAGACGATATTTGAATAAGGTGATGGGTAGGAGTTTTGTGATGTAGCGGACTCCTTGGCTGCCAGACTTGAGTAAGACATAGTTTTGATAATTTAGTAGTTATGCCTTCTGTCTGGAACACGCAGCCGAGCCGCACGTGCCATTAGCGTACTTCTTTATAGTCGGGAGCAAAAGGCGAACATAACCGACTTCGTGCAAGAACACTATCTTGCATATTGCGCTGCAAATATACAACAATTTTTGTTGATAAGCAAATGTGTGCTAATTTTTCTTTGGGAGGGTGTAAGAATAATTAATGGACGCATACGAAAATATTGATTATTAGAATGATAGGTTCTAAGAGACGATATGGAATCCCGTCTCTACTATACAGCGGATGAGAGCGTTCGTGTCGGCAGCGTGGTCGCTTTCGTTGGCTATTATTATCATAATTTCAATACATAGTTGAGCAAATGCTATAGGATGAGGTGTCAAGCGAAGATTCAGGTGTTTATATTTCATTGGCGTTTGTTAATAGTTTTAGGTATAAAATGGCGTTTTTGAGGTGGTTTTGGGGTATTGCGAGGGTAGCGTCATGGTAGCCTATCTCTACGTTATCCCTTCGATATCCCTTCGATAACTCTTGATCATTTTCTCGACTCCGGTTTCTACTATATTCCTTTAAGATATAAAGAGGAAGGCTTTTACATTTGGGAAGAGGGTTATTGTTATGGACTTTGGGTGCGATTGTCGTATATATAAACAAGGAGTTGCCTATCTTGTAGACAACTCCTTGTTTTTGAATATGTACAGTTCAATTAGTCTTTGAACTTAGCGCAGATGAACTCACGGTTAAGGCGAGCGATATTTGCCAACGATACCGACTTAGGGCACTCAGCAGCGCAGGCGCCGGTGTTGGTGCAGTTGCCAAAGCCGAGTTCGTCCATCTTAGCCACCATCGCCTTAGCACGGGCAGCAGCCTCAACCTTGCCTTGTGGAAGGAGAGCGAGTTGGCTTACCTTAGCCGCTACGAACAACATAGCCGAACCGTTCTTGCAAGCAGCAGCACAAGCGCCACAACCGATACAAGAAGCAGCATCCATTGCCTCGTCAGCGGCTGCCTTAGGAATAGGTATAGCATTCGCATCTGGTACACCACCGGTGTTAACACTGACGAAACCACCAGCCTGCATGATCTTATCATAAGCCTGACGATCTACCATCAAGTCTTTGATAACAGGGAAAGCACGGCTACGCCACGGCTCTACGGTGATGGTCTCACCATCGTGAAACTTACGCATGTGCAACTGGCAAGTAGTGATTGCGCTGTCAGGTCCGTGTGGGTGACCATTGACATACATTGAGCACATACCGCAGATACCCTCACGGCAATCGTGATCGAAAGCGATGGGGTCCTTGTGCTCGCTGATGAGTTGCTCGTTGAGGATATCGATCATCTCCAAGAACGAAGCCCCTTGGAAGATGTGTTTTAGCTCGTAGGTCTCGAAATGCCCCTGAGCCTTAGGACCGGCTTGACGCCAAACCTTTACTTTAATATCTATGTATTGATCCATAACTTTTTTATTGTTTAGAAGTTTAGTTGTTTAGCAGTTAAGCAGAAGTTTAAGTAGTTGAATATGTTTAGTAGTTCGTCGTATATCAAAAGGTTCACTTGGGTTGAGAAGGTTGAAACGGCTTCACTGTCGCGCCATCCTTGTCTTTTGGCATAAAACTATACTGAAGGTTCGTTAATAAGCGGCTAACCTCTACTATAAGCAGTTCCATGCTTTGCATATCGCTGTCTGAGATATAATCCAATCTTCTTGATACTTCTAATTGGCTCATAACTTCCATAAGAGAGCCATACGCCAACTCGAGGAAATGAATTTTCTCCTTATAAGAATAGCGGGTAGTTCCTTCTGCAATATTTGAGGTTACAGAGACAGCAGCACGCCGCAACTGACTGCAGAGTGCAAACTGCTCCTCTTTTGGATACTGTTTTAGTAGTTGATATACTTTCGTGACCATATCAATAGCCTTCGAATACACTACTAATTTCCTATAACCTAAATAATCCATCCGGTTAAACCATTAACTTATTAACTTATTAACTTATTAACTTTTCAACTTCTCCTAAACTCCTCAACTCCTAAACTCCTTAACCAAACTAACTTTTGTAATTACGTGTCTTTCTCTCAGTGAATTCATATTCCAACGGTTCCTTGATGAGTTCAGGTTCGCTGTCCTCACCGGTGTACTTCCAGCAAGATACATACGAGAACTTATCATCCTGACGAAGTGCCTCACCTTCCGGTGTCTGGTACTCCTCACGGAAGTGACCACCGCAAGACTCCTCACGATTGAGAGCATCGAGAGCCATCAACTTACCAATCTCAATGAAGTCAGCCAAACGAAGAGCCTTCTCCAACTCATTGTTGAGCGTACCAGCCTCGCCCGGGATATAGACATTGGTCCAGAACTCTTTCTTGATAGCATCGATCTTCTCGATAGCAGTCTTCAAGCCTTCTGCAGTACGACCCATACCAACGAAGTCCCACATGATGAGACCCAATTCCTTGTGGATAGAATCAACAGAACGCTTACCCTGAATAGACATCAGTTTGTTGATCTTGTCCTCTACTTTCTTCTCAGCCTCAGCGAACTCAGGTAGGTCGGTAGACATACGAGGCACGCCAATCTGGTCGGCAAGATAGTTTTGGATAGTGTAAGGCAATACGAAATAGCCATCAGCCAAACCTTGCATCAAAGCCGATGCGCCCAAACGGTTAGCACCATGGTCAGAGAAGTTAGCCTCACCGATACAGAACAGACCCTTAACGCTAGTCTGCAACTCGTAGTCAACCCAGATACCACCCATAGTATAGTGGATAGCAGGGAAGATCATCATCGGGTTCTCGTAAGGGTTCTCGTCTACGATCTTCTCGTACATTTGGAAGAGGTTACCATACTTCTGTGCAACGACATCCTTGCCAAGACGCTGGATGGCCTCAGAGAAATCAAGGAATACGGCCAAACCTGTATTATTAACACCATAGCCCTTGTCGCAACGCTCTTTAGCGGCACGTGATGCTACATCACGAGGTACAAGGTTACCGAAAGCAGGGTAACGACGCTCTAAGTAGTAGTCACGATCTTCTTCAGGGATATCACGACCCTTGATCTCGCCACGTTGCAAACGTTGAGCATCTTCGAGTTTCTTCGGTACCCAGATACGACCATCGTTACGCAGAGACTCTGACATCAGTGTCAGTTTCGATTGGAAGTCACCATGCTTAGGGATACAGGTCGGGTGGATCTGTGCGTAGCAAGGGTTAGCGAAGTAAGCGCCGTGACGATACATCTGCATAGCAGCAGAACCGTTAGAAGCCATAGCGTTGGTTGAGAGGAAGAAAGTGTTACCATAGCCACCTGAAGCGATAACGACTGCATGAGCAAAGAAACGCTCGATACGGCCGGTGATAAGGTTACGAGCAATGATACCACGCGCACGCTCCTCACCATTCTCGTCCTTTATCATGACGATGTCCAACATCTCGTGGCGGGTGTACATCTTCACCTTGCCCTTACCAATCTGGCGGCTCAATGCGGAGTAAGCACCGAGAAGCAACTGTTGACCGGTCTGACCTTTAGCATAGAAAGTACGACTCACCTGCGCACCACCGAATGAACGGTTGTCGAGCAATCCTCCGTATTCACGTGCAAAAGGAACACCTTGTGCTACGCATTGGTCGATGATGTTGTTGCTGACCTCAGCAAGACGATAAACATTAGCCTCACGAGCACGATAGTCGCCACCCTTGATGGTGTCGTAGTAGAGACGATAGACTGAGTCGCCATCGTTCTGGTAGTTCTTGGCTGCATTGATACCACCTTGTGCTGCAATAGAGTGCGCACGACGAGGTGAGTCCTGAATGCAGAAGTTAAGTACATTAAAGCCCATCTCAGCAAGTGAAGCTGCTGCCGATGCACCTGCCAAACCTGTACCGACTACAATGATGTCGATCTTACGTTTGTTGGCAGGATTGACCAGTTTCTGATGGTCTTTGTAATTTGTCCATTTGTTCTCCAATGGACCTGCCGGAATCTTCGCCATTTCAGGCGTGATGATTCCTGTTTCTTTTTTTGTTGCCATTATTTATTAATTACTTTAACTGTTACCTAATTTTAATAACATACACACTATTATAGGAGGTCTCCTCTATTGGATACTTTCCCTCCGGGATTTGAACTTCTAAATCACCATACAAAAAAGAATATTCGCTCCATTCTTTGTCTACACACAAGTACTGTAAATCATAGGGCAATTCATTAATATACAGATACAAGGCTTTTATACCATCTGCATCATAGTAAGGATACAAACGATATTGTCCATCCAACAACTGATACTCTATGATCTTATTCCTACCACACAAATAAGAAAGTTCATTCTCATCAACAGACCAAATTAGGCACTCTTCAGCTATTGAAGGATCGGGCGCAATTGTATTCCAAAAACATCTACTATAATACGAAACTATCAAAGCAACTCGTAGATACAATTCATCATCATCTTGCTCATTAGTTGCAATTTTTTGTACGCACTCCCGGAAGTCTTCTATTTTTTGAGATTCAAAAATTGAGGCATCATACAATTTTGAATTTTCAAAAATAGACTTCCAATAGGTTACCCATTCTTTTTGAGCGACTAAAACATCTTCGTAATAGAATTTCTCAACATCTTTAAAGTAGTCTTCACTATAATATAATCCAAATCGTTCAAATGACAAGATAT
This sequence comes from uncultured Clostridium sp., assembly GCA_963651555.1. Lineage (GTDB taxonomy): Bacteria > Bacteroidota > Bacteroidia > Bacteroidales > Paludibacteraceae > Colicola. The sequence continues at coordinate 33,030 of CAVJQD010000012.1, forward strand.
TGAATTTCATAAAAAGGTCAAATGAACATTTTGGGATATCAACTGTATTATTTTCACATATTTCTGAAAGGATTTGATTATGAAATATTCCAACATAATCCAAGTCCGTAGAAACATTTAAAAGCAAATCAGGATTACGTTCAAAGAAACGAGATTTAATCGGATGATACATATTGATAGAATTCGGTCTATCATATATTATCTTATCATTATCTTTATCTATATCTTCTTTTTGCCTTTCATACTCTTGGTATGAAGCATAAATGCCTACACCAAGTGCAGAAGCCAACTTAACAAGAAAACTCTTACTATAACGCGCAAGGCTAGCGCCCAATGACGCCCCACCTCCATCTACGATTGCTATTGCTCCCCAATCAATCTCTTTTTTGGAGTCATCTGATTTTTTTTCTTTGCGAATTGTTTTACAAGGACTTTCATCACCTAAAGAACAAATATCAGAACATGCAGACAACTGGGAACAAAATAAAATCAAGAAAGCAAGAACGACGTTATCAATCCTAAAGAAACTATAAATTTGCATATCTTATAAATGAGATTACATAATAAGACACCGTATTCAATACCATATAAAAAATCTCTTTATCATCGACTGATTCCTTCATAAGTACACAAAAATATGTCTCTAACACAAAGAAACACAATCCAACTAAAAGACATTCGGCATCCACTAAAGAGATTTGCAATAGCCACAAAATAATAACATACGTTAAAAATGGCAACATTCCCAATAACACATAGCAAATATTCACCTCTTTTCTCGCAATTTCATAGACAAGAACTAAACCTATCATACCTAATAGGATAGTAGCTATTATTGGATATAGATTCGTTTTGATTATATTGGGGGTAAATAAAAGAATCGCAATCAAAACCATTGCTGACATATCAATCAACAACAAAAAGATTCCGTTTTTTCTTATATAGGAATGTATTCTCT
>CAVJQD010000013.1:0-31681 GCA_963651555.1 uncultured Clostridium sp.
GCAGACTCAGTGCTTCGCACCTGCCTTCGCTTCACGTCTCCACAATCATCGTCTCTACAAGCGTGGTATCTTTCTTACCCTATTTTATTTTGAGAGACGGTATGGAATACCGTCTCTACTGTGAATACCTTAATCGGGAAAGACTTACTCTACCGTGACCGACTTGGCGAGGTTACGGGGTTGGTCGACATCGCAGCCTTTGACTACGGCAATGTGGTATGCCAGCAGTTGCAGCGGGATGACGGTGAGCAACGGTGTGAGGCACTCCTCTGTCTGGGGGATAGTGATGGTGTAATCGGAGATGTTGCTTACGAGTATGTCGCCTTCGGTTACGATGCTCACCACTTTACCCTTGCGGGCTTTGACCTCTTGTATATTGGATACCACTTTCTCGTAGGTGTTGCCACAATGAGGTGCTATCACCACTACCGGCATCTCCTGCGAGATAAGGGCGATAGGTCCATGTTTCATCTCGGCAGCAGGGTAGCCTTCAGCATGGATGTAACTAATCTCTTTCAGTTTCAAAGCGCCTTCGAGGGCAACGGGATAGTTGTAGCCACGACCCAGATAGATGAAGTTCTGCGCATAGGTAAAGGTCTTGGCAAAGTCGGCAATCTGTTTATCCTGCTCGAGTATGCTCTCAATCTTATCAGGGATAAGGCACAGTTCGTGTACGATAGAGAGATAGTACTCTTCGCTGATGGTCTTCTTCTCACGACCAATACAGAGGGCAAGCATGGTGAGTGCTATCACTTGTGCTGTGAAAGCCTTGGTGGAAGCGACTCCTATCTCGGGGCCGACGTGGGTGTAACAGCCACTATCGGATATACGAGGGATAGAAGCACCTACGACATTACAAATCGAGAAGATGAAGGCTCCATGTTCCTTAGCGAGTTGGATAGCGGCGAGTGTGTCGGCGGTCTCACCCGACTGAGAGATGGCAATCACTACATCGTCCTTATTGATAACGGGTTTGCGGTAGCGGAACTCGCTGGAGTACTCTACCTCGACGGGTATCTGAGCAAACTCCTCCAGTGCATACATAGCGATGAGTCCTGCATGCCACGATGTGCCACAGGCAGTGATGATGATACGCTTGGCTTTGAGGAAGCGTTCTTTATTGTCGATGAAGCCGGAGAGAGCGATGTTGTTATGCTCTACATTGATACGCCCCCGCATGGAGTCGGTCAGTGTACGAGGTTGCTCGAATATCTCCTTCAACATAAAGTGCGGATAGCCACCTTTCTCCAACTGCGAGAGAGTGAACTCGAGTCGCTTAATCTCAGGCGTCTTACGCACATTCTTAATGGTGGTGATATCAAGCGGTTTACCTAACTCAATCTTGACAACCTCTTCGTCTTCAATGTAGACTACCTTGTCGGTGTACTCCACAATAGGTGTGGCATCGGATGCAAGGAAGTACTCATCGTTACCGATACCTACGACCAAGGGGCTGCCCTTACGCGCAGCAACAATGATATTCGGGTTGGAACGGTCGAGCACCGCAATAGCGTAGGCGCCGATGACCTGATTGAGCGCCAACTGTACGGCAGTCTTAAGGTCGACCTTATCCGTCTTTTTGAGGTATTCAATGAGTTGCACCAGCACTTCGGTGTCGGTGTCGGACTTGAAGGTATATCCATGCTGCTGCAAGCCACGCTTGAGCACCGCATAGTTCTCTATGATACCATTATGGATGATAGCCAGTTCTTCCGACTCGGAATAGTGGGGATGGGCATTGACAGTGTTCGGCTCTCCGTGGGTAGCCCAACGGGTGTGGGCAATGCCGACAGTGCCTTGCGTATCTTTGTCCTGCGCGAAAGCCTCAAGTTCCGCCACTTTACCTTTGGTCTTATAGACATTCAGTTTGCCCTGTGGGTTAATGAGCGCCACGCCAGCACTATCGTATCCACGATACTCAAGCCGGTGAAGACCTTTTATCAAGATGGGGTAAGCCGGTCGCTTACCAATGTATCCTACTATACCACACATATATAGTCTGTAATTAATTATTAGTGAATGAAGAGCATCTCACGATACTTAGGAAGAGGCCAAAGTTCATCGTCAACGACCATCTCAAGGTCGTCCACATAGGTACGGATGTTATCCATGAGTGGAACGATATCGTCGTGGAATGCAATAGCGCGTTCTCTCTGGTTGTCGATATGATTAGCCTGTTTGCGTGCAGCGTTCATATTCTCGACTCCCTCGATGATAGCGGCAGCATCTTTCTCGATGCGTCGTATGATGATATAGTCTTGTTCGTTGAGTTTGCTTACCTCGTCCTCTGGGAAGACCTGTTTTACACTAAGCACATTCTGCAGAAGCATGGTCTGATGGCGTTTTGCCGCAGGGAGTACGTGATTGATAACCAGGTCTCCCAATACGCGTGACTCAATCTGCAGTTTCATTGCGTAGTTCTCCCACTTCACTTCACACCGTGATAGGAGTTCGGCACGGGTGAGGACACCGGTCGATTCGAACATACGGATGGAGGAGTCGCTCAGGTAGTTATCAATGATAAGCGGCACGCTGGTCTTGCAGTCGAGACCTCGTTTTTCAGCCTCAGCCTTCCATTCGTCGCTATACCCATTGCCGTCGAAACGGATAGCGTGGCACTCATTAAGGCAGTGTTTGATGACTGTGAAGAGGGCACGTTCCTTGGGTTCTCCTTGGTTGATGAGGGCATCGACCTCCTCACGGAAGCGGTTGAGTTGCTCAGCGACGGCAGCGTTGAGTGCTAACATAGCGGCACCACAGTTAGCCGACGAGCCTACGGCACGGAACTCGAAGCGGTTACCGGTAAAGGCGAAAGGCGAAGTACGGTTACGGTCGGTGTTATCAAGCAGTATCTCGGGGATATTGCCTACGCCCAGTTTCATCTCTTTCTTGGCGTTGATGATGATACCTTTATCGATATCGGCATGCTCAATCTGGTCGAGGGCCTCGGTAATCTGTGTACCCAAGAAGACGGAGATGATGGCAGGAGGTGCTTCGTTAGCGCCCAGACGGTGGGCATTGGTGGCAGAGGCGATGGATGCTTTCAGCAGTCCGTTGTGCCGTTGCACAGCCATGAGCACATTAACAAGGAAGGTAACGAACTGCAGGTTCTGGTATTGGTTCTTGCCAGGTGCCAATAGGTTGACGCCGGTGTTGGTACCGAGCGACCAGTTGCAGTGCTTGCCCGAGCCATTGACGCCGTTGAAAGGCTTCTCGTGTAAGAGGACACGGAAGTGATGGCGTCTTGCCACTTGCTCCATAAGAGACATGACGAGTTGGTTATGGTCGGAACTGAGGTTGGCTTCCTCATAAATAGGAGCGAGTTCGAACTGGTTAGGGGCTACCTCGTTGTGGCGTGTCTTAACGGGGATACCGAGTTTGAGGGATTCGTTTTCGAGGTCCATCATGAAGTTGAGAACCCGTTCGGGGATGATACCAAAATAGTGGTCATCGAGTTGCTGACTCTTGCTGGCAGAGTGTCCCATGAGGGTCCGACCGGTCATGACCAGGTCGGGTCGTGCTGCGAAGAGGGCTTCATCGATAAGGAAGTACTCTTGCTCCCAGCCGAGGTAACTATACACCCGTTTGACATTACGGTCGAAGTAGTTAGCCACAGCCACAGCGGCTTTGTTGACAGCCGTGATGGAACGGAGTAGCGGGGTCTTATAGTCGAGAGCCTCACCGGTGTAGGCGACGAAGATTGTAGGTATGCAGAGACGGTCTCCAATCACGAAAGCAGGTGAGGAAGGGTCCCAAGCGGAGTATCCTCTGGCTTCGAAGGTGTTGCGTATGCCACCACTGGGGAAACTGCTGGCATCGGGTTCCTGTTGATAGAGGACGCTACCGGAGAACTCCTCCATAGGTTGTCCATCGTCAGCGAAAGTAAAGAAGGCATCGTGCTTCTCGGCGGTGCCACCGGTGAGGGGTTGAAACCAATGGGTGTAGTGCGTTGCACCCTGCTCCATCGCCCACTTCTTCATGCCAATGGCTACGCTGTTGGCGATGTCCCGACTGAGGGTTTTGTCGCCATCGATAAGTTCGAAGAGTTGCTCTAAGACATTGCTGGCGATATATTCCTTCATCTTTTCGCGCGTGAAGACATTTTGTGCAAAGATGACACTGGCACGCGCAGTAGTTTCCTTAGGCAGCATGGGTTCGTGACTCCATGCGTTCTTGATTGCCTCAAATCGAATGTTACTCATAGTGTGTGTTATTTTTTGACCGCGCAAAGGTAGAGTATCCGTTTTATATGTGCAAGTATTTCTGTCATTTTTTGCATTTTATCCGATTAAAAAGGTTGTTTTATGAGAAAAAGACGGTATTTTTGAATTATCATCCGATTGGGGTTGGTGAGTTTGGTTTGCTTATGAATTCATTTGGGAGGCGTATTGAGGAGAGTGGATTGGAGTGTACGATTGTTATGATTGAGGAGTGTATATTAGTTACTTTTGTTCTCTAAAAAGTGCTTTTTGTTAAGATTGCGCACAAGGTTTGATTTTTATTCGTATCTTTGCGGCGTTATACGAACAAACAACTACTGTTATGCAAGAAAAGGAACAGAATATTCCGTTGCTAGATTGTCCGGTGGATTATCTGGTAGGTGATGCGAGTGGTAAGATTATGAACGAGTATGGTCGTTTTCCGTGCAAGATAAAATGTGGTGTATATGCTCTTGTATTGCGCGGAACGGCAACAGCCACAATCAATATCACGAAGTATAGTTTTAAGCCCAACGATGTGTTGCTGCTCGAACCAGGCAGTTTTCTGCTCATTCATGAGTTCAGTGATGATGCGTTGGTGTATTACATCTTGTTCTCGTCGTCGTTCTTGGCGAAGAACACTTTTGGAGTTCACAGTGCGATGCATTTGATGCACGAGAAGCAGCCGTTGTTTCACGTGTCGGACGAGTGCGGCAGTGTACTGAAGCATACGGTGGATGTGCTGATGGAGGCATCCAACTGCAATCCTCCCTTGCTATCGAGTGCGAAGATGGTGCATATATTCAACATCATTCAGTTGGCTTATTCCGAGAACCAGCAGGAACAAGGTTTTATCATTAAGCCTCAGGACCGCAAGCAGGAGATCTATCAGATGTACAGTCGTTTGGTACTAAATCATTATCACGAATGGCATCATGTGGCTCGTTACGCAGATGAGTTGCGTCTGACCTTGCCGCACCTATGTTCGACCATCAAGGCGGTGAGCGGGCGGACGGCTGGAGACCTTATTACGGATGCTATACTGATGGACGCTAAGTCGCAGTTGAAGATTACTAATCAACAGATTAAGGAGATAGCAATTGCGCTCGGGTTCGATAATGTAGGTTTCTTCAATCGATTCTTTAAGTCGCATACTGGGCTGACGCCTAAGGAGTACAGGAATAGTTAAGGGATGACCTATCTTGATATCAAGGCATCTGGCATCTTGCTGGGTGCCTTGATTGGTTATTTTCATTGCCGTCAAGAGGCGGAGAAAGTACCATAAGACTTCGGAGAAACCCTTACATGCAAGGGTAGTGCTAGGGTAGTGCTAGGGTAGTGCTAGGGTTATACGCCCGAGATGAGCGGCTGCAGGAAGCGATATTTTTGCAGTAAAGACACAAAAAGCAGTTTGTATTTGCAGAAGATAGAAAAGAGTTGTACATTTGCAGTCAATTAGCAATTTGGCATAAAGCATGTTTTATGAAAAGAATTAGCAGTTTGATAGTGGCTATCAGTTTGGTTAGCAGTCTGTTTGCACAGCACACGGAGATATACACATCTGCCGAAGGGGCCTACTCGGAGGGCGTAAGTCTCTACCAACAAGGTCGGTATGCGGCCTCTCGTCAGCACTTGACGGAGTACTTGAAGCAGGGCGGCGAGTTGAAGTTTGCGGCAGATGCGTCGTTTTATGTGGTTGCCGATGCGTTTGAGTTGCGGCAAAACGATGCGTTGCAGCAGGTTCAAAAGTACATTGCGGCTCAGCCATACTCCACGTTTGCGTCGGAGGCATACTACATGCAGGGCGTGTTACAAGTGGAGAAGCACAAGTATAAGCAAGCATTGAAAGCCTTTGAGCAAGTGGACAGCAAGCGGTTGTTCCGTCCTCACCAGTCGGCATTCCTTTTTCATAAGGGCTATGCGCACCTGCAGATGGCTGAATATCAGAAGGCATCGACCTGCTTCGACAAGGTGCGGAAAGAGGAAGGGACCTATACGCTGTCGGCATCGTATTACTATGCGTTCTGCCAATACACTATGCAGCACTACGGTAAGGCACTGCCTGAGTTCCTCGAGATTGAGCATACGGCTCAGTATAAGGACATTGTGCCGTACTACATCATACAGATATATTATGCGCAAGGGCAGTACGACGAGGTCTATTCTCGGGCTGAATATCTGCTGAAGAACAACGCAGAGAACGAGAATAATGGGGAGGTGCACCGTATCTTGGGCGAGATTTATTACCACGATGGTAAGTATCAAGAGGCTATCACGCACCTCAAGCAGTATGAACAGTCGTATGAGGCACAGCAGAAAGACCTCTTGCGGGAGGACCTCTATCTGCTGGGTATGTCGTATTATCAGCAGAGTGACTACAAGAACGCTGTGGCGTATCTGCAGAAAGTGAAGCAAGAGGACGACCAACTCACCGAGAATACCAATTACCACCTCGGCAATGCGCACCTACAACTGAACAACACCGAGCAGGCGAAGATGGCATATAATGCGGTGGTGCTGTCGGCAAAGAACGACACCCTGCGCGAGGAGGCTATGTACAACTATGCTCTTATCTCGTACCGTTCGTCGACAGCCTTAGGCGAGAGCGTGAGGGCGTTCACGAACTTCTTAGGTGAATATCCGCAGTCGAAGCACCGGACACAGATATATGAACTGATGTGCGATGCGTTCATGTCGTCGAAGAACTACAAAGCCGCCTTGGCAGTGTTGGACAGTATCGACGACCCAAGCAAGAAGATGCGCGAGACAAAGGAGTATCTGCGCTACCAGATAGGCACGGATCTCTTCCTTCAAGGCAAGACCCAAGAGGCTGTGCAGTACTTCACCGATGTGATAGACAACAATAAGAGCACCTCTATATACAAGACAGAGAGTTACTATTGGCGGGGCGAGTGCTACTATCGTCTCAAGGATTACGACAAGGCACTCAGCGAGTATCAGACCTTTGGGCGGCAAACGAATGTGGCAAAGAGTAAGAACAAGGCGCTGCTCAACTACCAGATAGGCTACACTTACTTCTCGCAGAAGCAGTATACCGAGGCACAGAAGGCGTTTATCGACTATACCGGCAGCGCCGACAAGAGCCTCGTCACCTACTCCGATGCCATGAACCGATTGGGCGACTGCTACTTCATCTCGCGCGATTATGTGAAAGCAGAGAGCTATTACGCCAAGGTAGTGTCGCTTGGAGGAAGCGGAAGAGACTATGCGATGTTCCAACGAGGGTATGCGTTGGGTCTGCTGAAGCGGTATTCCGACAAGATACATCTGCTCGACCAACTCGTGAAGCAGTGGCCTAAGTCCGACTATGCCGACGACGCACTCTACGAGATGGCTCGGTCGGAACTGCAACAGGAGAACAATGAGGCGGCATTGAAGGACTACGACCGACTCTTGTCGGCTTATCCTCACTCGTCGCTCGCACGCAAGGCGTCTCTTGAGAAGGCAATGATATACTACAACATCGGCAAGAACACGGAGGCAATCGCTGCGTACAAGCAGGTTATAAAGAACTACCCTGGTTCGGAGGAGGCATACTCGGCACTCGACGGACTGCAGACCATCTACGTGGAGACGAACAATGTCAGCGAGTTCTTGGCGTACACGAAGACGCTTGGGAAGATTAGTATGGTCACCAATAATCAGGAAGACTCGCTCACTTATGCTGCGGCAGAAAGGCAGTATATGCTTGGCAACTATCAAGAGGCGGTGGGCGGATTCGGCAAGTACATCTCGCAGTACTGCGACGGTGGACGCTATTGCATGATTGCACAGTATTATCTTGCCGACAGTCACTACAAGTTAGGCAACAAGGACGATGCCAAGGATGCCTATAAGGCGCTCACGAACATCACAGGTAACCCTTACATGGAAGAGGCTTGCATGCGAGTTGCGGAGATTGATTACGACCAAGCCAACTATGACGAGGCGCTGACCTACTTCACGAAGTTGCAAGAAGTGGCAGGCAGTATCGAGAAAGAGAACACTGCACGGCTGGGTATCTTGCGCTGCAGTTACAACCTGCAAGACCACGATAACACCATCGCTATCGCTACTCGAATCTTGGACGATGTGTCGTCGTCGGCAGACCTGCAGAAAGAGGCACACTACAACCGTGGTAAAGCCTATTTTGCAAAAGGTCTATACCAGAAAGCCATTGACGACCTGACACCTGTGGCTGCAGAGGTTCGCACCGTGCAAGGTGCCGAGTCGAAGTACCTTGTGGCAGAGGCATCGTTCTTGCAAGACGACCTCGACAAGGCGGAAGCCGAGATAATGGCGTTTGCTAACATGAACACGCAACACCAGTATTGGCTTGCCAAAGGGTTCATCCTACTGTCGGATATCTATGTTAAGCGTGGCGAGGACTTCCAAGCCAAACAATATCTGCTCAGCCTGCAAAGCAACTACCGCGTACAAGATGACATACAAGACACTATCAAACAGCGTCTAACACAAATAGAGGACCGAGAAAAAGAAAAAGTAGAAGACGATGAAGAAGATTAGAAATATCAGTTTACTATTGTTGCTTTGCAGCACCTGCACCTTTGCACAAAACGATTCAATCGACCGTGTGGTGACTGTCGAGCGTGAGTATCAACCCGTCATTCAACAAGCCGGCAAGATACAGTCCCAACCACTCATCTATACCCCTACGCTCACGCCCGTGGAGATAGTCTACTCATCGTATTCGAGCCCGATGCAGACCGAGTATAACCTCAGCGAATTGGGTTACTCGTCGCTCAACTTCGTGCACCCACGACCTCTCAACGGTTTCCTGCGTGCAGGCGTAGGACACAACAACACCGTCTTCGACTTCTCCTATCGTGTGGGTGACAAGAAAGGTACCTCGCTCGATATCTACGCCAACCACCTCGGTAAGTGGGGCAGAAAGACCTATTCCGAGTCGCAGTTGGGGCTCGAGTTCAACAAGCTGTTCTCGTCCACCAACCTATTCTTCGATGTGCAAGGTAAGAACACGTTCTTCACACGCTACGGGAAATACTTCTCTTACAAGGCAGACAACGGCATCAAAGATAGCCTTTCCATCGACCATTATAAGGATTTTACTGCCGACGACAAGATGAGTATGTGGGAGGTCGATACCCGAATAGGCGTTCGTTCCTTGCCCAAGCAAGAGGTGCAATACCTTGTGCAGACGGGTTACGAAGCCTTCGTGATGGGCAAGACCGCCACCGAGCATCAGATACGTACCGTAGCTATGGTCGATTGGCATAGCAATGAACACCATGTCGGAGGTAATGTCAATGTGCAAAACCGCTTCTATTCTGCCGGCACTATCGATTGGGACACGCCTCGCAGTTATGGTAACGACACCGTCATGCAGAACCATCATGTCGTAAAGGTTGAACCTTACTATGCCTACATCGGCAAGCGGTTTAATATTCACGCAGGCGTCAACTTCGACCTTGTATTCGGCAAAGGCAAAGTGTTCCTACCTTCGCCCAACGTCACCTTCGAGGCACAGTTGGCAAAGAAATGGCTTGCGTTATACGGCGGCGCCGTAGGCGACTATCGTGTGACATCCGTGCGCGAGAACTTCGGATACAATCATTTTCTCCATCCCGAGTTGGAGATTACCGATACCTGCAACCGTACCTACATACCCGTCGATGCCTTCCTCGGGTTTAAGATTCGCCCTCATGCCGACCTGCTCATCGACCTCGGTGCACATTATATACTCACAAAGTACGATGTATTCTATAAATGGGACAATGGCTACTTCACCCTCGTAAGCGACGACCATCAGCGTTGGCAGATAGGCGGCAAGGTCGACTATCACTATCAAGACATTGTGAACATCCACCTCGATGGACACTATAATATATGGAAGATGAAGTCATTGGAGCACGCTTACTATCGCCCTACATGGGAAGTGAACTTCCGTGTCGATGCGAAGATTAATAGTAAGATTTCACTCTACTCCTCCAACTACTTCGCCGGTGGGCGTTATGCCTTGGTGGGCGATGAGAGTTTCAGCCTCAAACCGACCATCGACCTCAACCTTGGTGCCCAATATAATATCAACAAATGGCTCTCATGCTACCTGCAACTGAATAACTACCTCCATCGCAAGCACGATTTCATCTATGCTTACCAAACAGATGGCATCAACTTTGTAGCAGGTATAACATGGGCATTCTAATAAAAGGATTATGCGTATACATTTCATAGCAATAGGCGGAGCCGCCATGCACAATCTGGCATTGGCTGTTGCTTCCAAGAAAGGATATATCGTCACCGGTAGCGATAATGAGATATTTGAACCTGCACGGTCACGACTTCAATCCAAAGGACTACTGCCGCAAGAGATTGGTTGGCACCCCGAGAAAATAACACCCGACATCGATGCTGTCATCCTCGGTATGCACGCCACTCAAGACAACCCCGAACTGATCCGTGCACGCGAACTAGGACTGAAGATATACTCTTTTCCTGAGTATCTCTACGAGCAGACAAAAGACAAGGTCCGCATCGTAGTAGGCGGTTCCCACGGCAAGACAACGACAACGGCAATGATTCTCTATGCCTTCAAGAAACTGGGCATCGAGACCGATTATATGGTCGGCGCACAGATTGCAGGCTTTGAGAACATGGTGCGGCTGTCCGATACCGCCAAGTATGCTGTGTTTGAAGGCGACGAGTACCTCTCCTCGCCATTAGACCGCCGCAGTAAGTTCCACCTCTATCACCCGCACATCGCCATTCTAACAGGTATCGCATGGGATCATATCAATGTATTTCCGACCTTCGACCTCTATGTCGACACCTTCCGTACCTTTGTCAATCTCATCGAGCCTAACGGCAAACTGATATACTACAAGGACGACCCAAATCTCTGTTCCATTGCTTCGCAGGCACGTGCTGACCTCACTTGTCTGCCATACGACACACCGCAGTATACCATCGAGAACGGTATCACATATATCACCGACAAGCATATACCTCTTCAGGTGTTTGGGCGACATAACCTGCAAAACCTACATGCAGCGGCACTCGTTTGTCAACAGATAGGCATTGCAGAAAACACTTTCTATCATGCCCTCTCCGACTTCACAGGTGCAAGCAACCGTTTGGAAAAGATAGCACAGACACCCCACAGCATCGCCTTTAAGGACTTTGCCCATTCGCCAAGCAAACTGCGAGCAACCATCAACGCCGTGCGAGAGCAGTTCCCCGACCGACAATTGGTTGCTTGTATGGAACTGCATACCTTCTCCTCCCTCATGGCAGACTTCCTGCCTCAGTACCACCTCTGCATGGAGAAAGCCGATATCGCTTTTGTCTACTTCAACCCAAAAGTGATTGAACATAAGCACCTCACACCTATCACGAAAGAAGAAGTGCAACAAGCCTTTGCATCGCCCAATGTGACAGTCTTCACCGATGTCGCAGTCATGCAAAAAGCACTCGAAGATATCGACTACAACAATAAGGTACTACTCATGATGACCTCCGGCACCTTCGATGGCATCAACATAAAAGACTTTGCAACACAACTAATACAACGATAAATGGATAAACAGACAAAAATAGACCTTCGCTACATGAAGATGGCGCGTATATGGGCTGAAAACTCCTACTGCACCCGCCGACAAGTAGGTGCACTCCTTGTGAAGAACCAGATGATCATCTCCGACGGATACAACGGAACACCTTCCGGTTTCCCTAACCAATGCGAAGACGAGAACAACACCTCCCTCCCGTATGTCCTTCATGCCGAAGCCAATGCCATCACCAAAGTGGCACGCTCCAACAACTCCTCCGAAGGTGCTACGCTCTATGTCACCGCCTCACCGTGCATGGAATGCGCCAAACTGATCATCCAAGCCGGCATCAAACGTGTCGTCTACGGCGAACAATATCGCATCATGGACGGCGTCGAGCTGATGCAGAAAGCCGGAATCGAAGTACTACAATGTCAAGAACTATGAAAAAATACATCTTCTCATCGCTCACCATCGTTGGACTCGCACTCGGGTTCATCTTGGGCATCCTCTTTGGCACTAAAGCCAACGCGCAACGCTATGCGTTCTCCTTCGGCAGAAACGCACAACAGGTAAGCAACAATAACAAAATCGACCAATTCCTCAATTATGTGCAGACCTCGTATGTCGAAGACATCTCCATCGATAGCCTCACCGAGTCCGTCATGGTCGACCTCGTCGGGAAATTAGACCCCCACTCTGCCTATATTCCTAAAGAAGACCTAGAGATAGTTAACTCCGAACTCGGCAGTTCCTTCTCGGGCATTGGCGTGCAGTTCAGCATCCAAAACGATACCGTCAGCATCATCGCTGTCATATCAGGCGGACCAAGCGAAGGTAGCGGTGTACTCGCAGGCGATAAGATAATCGAAGTGAACGATACCGCCTTCGTCGGAAAGAACATCAACAACGAGAAAGTGATGCACTCTCTTCGTGGTCCAAAAGGCACAGAAGTGACTATCACCGTCAAACGCGCAGGCGTGGCAGATCCTCTTCGTTTCACTATCACACGCGGCGACATACCCGTTCACTCCGTGGATGCTGCCTTCATCGCAGCACCAAACATCGGCTTCATACGCGTGAATAAGTTCGGAGAGAAGACCTACGACGAGTTCATCACCGCCCTCGCAACCCTTCGTTCCAAAGGTGCTACGAGTTATATCATCGACCTTCGCGAGAACTCAGGCGGATACATGGAACAAGCCATCAAGATGGCAAACGAGTTCCTCACAGCGGGCGATATGATCGTTTATGCCGAAGGTCACTCCTATCCCCGTTTTGAAGCAAAAGCCAACGGACTTGGTCGATTCCAATCCGTTCCATTAGTCGTTCTCATCGACGATTTCTCGGCTTCCGCAAGCGAGATATTCGCAGGCGCAATGCAAGATAACGACCGAGCAACCATCATTGGGCGACGCAGCTTCGGTAAGGGATTGGTGCAACAACAAATAGCTTTCGACGACGGTTCGGCACTGCGACTCACAGTGGCACGCTATTATACCCCATCAGGTCGATGCATACAGAAGCACTACGACCTTGGCGATGCCGACGATTACGAGAAAGAACTATACAACCGCTTCGAGCATGGCGAGTTCTACAGCAAAGATAGTATCGCCATTGCCGACACCACCGTTTATCTCACCAAGAAAGGTCGTGTCGTTCATGGTGGAGGTGGCATCATGCCCGATATCTTTATCGGTCGTGACACCTCGCTCTATACACCTTATTTCAATATCGTCACGAACCTAGCCTATACCTATCAGTTCGCTTACCAATACACCGATGCTCACCGCAAGCAACTGACGAAGTTCAAAGATTGGCAAGCACTCGAGAAACATCTCAACCAAAGCAACTGGCTACCCGAGTTCGTCAAGTTCTGCTCCGATAAAGGCGTCAAGCCCGCTCCTGAACAACTCAAGAAAAGCGAGGCCCTTGTCCGCCGATTGGTCAATGCCTATATCGTACGTAACATCCTCGGTGACGAAGGCTTCTTCCCTCTCTTCGAACGAGACGACGACATCACCAAACGCGCCATCCAAACACTACAATAACATCGAAAGCTTACACATAAAATAGAAGGCTTACACATAAATTACACACTCCCCAAGTCCTCGCTCAGAGAGACTTGGGGAGTGTTTTACAATCCACTATATCCTCTACAATCAACTAGAAAAGCCAGAACATCTAGTATTTCTAAAACGTCTAGTTTTTCTAGAATCCACTAGAAATATTTGAATCCTATTTGACAATATTTGTTTCCAAAAGTTTGTCAATGGTCGTTGATGATCGTTTTTGGCTACGCTTTTAATGGTCCTTTAATGGACTTTAATGGAGAAATATTTGGTAATATTTGAACTAAATATTTGGCTATATTTGGATAGAATATAGTTGTCGCCGTTGAGGATAATCGCCTTTGTCTCCGTTTTTTGGCCAAGACTTTTATGGCTCATCCATGTCAATACGCCGCTGGCGTCCGTTTAAGTCGTCCGTCTTTCAGCGCAGCGGTCCGTCACTTCCCCTCATTATAAGCCTCCAACGCCTTCCGCAGCACCACCATTGCCTTAGCAAGATCCTCTTTCTTAAGCACATAAGCCATACGAACCTGTTTCCTCCCCTCTTCCGGATCGGTATAGAAACCACTTCCTGGCGCCATCATAACCGTCTGACCCTCGTACTGAAAATCTGTAAGACACCATTGGCAGAACTTATCCGTATCGTCTACAGGCAACTGAACCATCGTATAGAATGCACCCATTGGCGTCGGTGCAAACACACCAGGTATCTGATTGAGTTGGTCAATCAGGAAATTACGCCGTGCCACATACTCATCATACACCTCTTCCATATACTCTTTCGGCGTCGACAACGACGCTTCTGCAATGATCTGTCCAATAAGTGGTGGCGAAAGACGGGCTTGACAGAACTTCATAACAGCTTGACGCACTTCCTTGTTCTTCGTGATGAGCGCACCGATACGAATACCGCACTCCGAATAACGCTTGCTGACAGAGTCTACAAGAATCACATTATCCTCAATACCTTCAAGGTGACAAGCCGATATATAAGGTCTTTTGGTGTAGATAAACTCACGATAGACCTCGTCGGAGAACAGATAGAGATTATATTTCTTCACAAGGTCACGCAGTTGAAGCATCTCCTGCTTCGAATAGAGATAACCCGTCGGGTTATTCGGATTACAGATAAGGATGGCACGCGTCTTTGGTGTTATCTGTTTCTCAAACTCCTCCACCGCAGGTAACTTAAATCCGTCCTCAATATGCGTCTTCACCGACTTAACCACTGCCCCACACGAGATAGCGAACGCCATATAATTGGCATAACTCGGGTCCGTCACGATAATCTCATCACCAGGATTGAGACAAGCCATATAAGCAAACATGATAGCCTCCGAACCACCTGCCGTGATGATAATCTCGTCAGGCGATAGGTCTATACCATACTCTGCATAATAACTCACCATCTTGGTTCGAAGCGACTTCGTCCCTTGCGATGGCGAATAGGCAAGGATATCTTGCTGATAGTCATGCACAGCTTGCAACGCACAAGCAGGAGTCTTGATGTCGGGCTGACCGATATTAAGATGGTAGATATGAACGCCATTGCGCTTGACCGCATCGGCATATTTAGCAAGTTTGCGTATTGGCGATTGGGGCATATTCTGCGCCCGAGTCGATATTTCCATGTCGTTTTATTTGATTATCGTGAACGCCCACAAAGGTAGAGAAAATTTCCCAATCTCACAATCCCCCTCTCATTAGCCCCATAAAGCTTATTAGTTCAATCAGTCTCATAAACCCTATCTCTACTAGAACTTCTAGATCATCTAGTTCTTCAAAAAAGTTCTTTCTTTCATTCCCTTTAATGTTCGCTCGCGAAGCGAGCAGGATATTCTCTTTATTTCTCTTGCACGCAGTGCAAGTCTTTCTCTTTATGTTCTGCCTCGCAGTGGCAAGGAAAGTATGAAGAGAGATGCTTTTGTGTTTTTCTAGTATTTTTCCACGGAGTAAAATCTTCCACCATGCTTTGAATAATTTTCTCCATTTTTCGTAAGCACGCAGTGCGAGCAGGAGATATCAGAATGAATCGGCACGCAGTGAAAAGGGAACAAAAAAAACACAAAGTATATACACGACATAAAAGGCAACCCTTCGGGTCGCCTTTATCCGTCCTGCTATCAATAATGATTCTTAGGCGAGTTTATTGATATAAACAGCCAATTTCGACTTGAGATTAGCAGCTTTGTTGCGATGGATGATGTTACGCTTTGCCAATTTATCGAGCATACTCGATACCTTTGGAAGCATAGCAGCAGCCTCTTCTTTATTAGTAGTTGCCCGCAAATCACGAACCGCATTTCGTGCTGTCTTTGCATAGTAATGATTGTGCAACTTGCGCTTCTCAGTCTGACGAATTCTCTTCAAAGATGATTTATGGTTTGCCATCTTGTATAGTACGTTTATCTGTTAAAGTTAATTATTTATCGTAGCCCATAGCAGAATCGAACTGCTCTTTCAAGAATGAAAATCTTGCGTCCTAGCCGATAGACGAATGGGCCATCATTCACATTAAAACACATCCGCAAAACTCCTTTGACGGAAATCGGCTGCAAAGGTACGACAACTTTTTCGAACCCACAAGCCTTTGAGAAAATTTTTTATTATGTGTTCAAATTTTGCGATCCATAAATGCAATATCAGCAAAAAAAAGATGCATCTCATCGATGCATCTTTTTACTTTGTCTAACTACTTATTTCAAGCAATCGCTCTCACTCTTGTTAAGACGTTTGCTCTTGATGCTTACTGAGCTCTCGTCTGCACCCAACTTAACAGCAGCATCCTTTTGATTCTGCTCATAAGTCTTGAGTTCATTCTTTGTTCCCCAATAGTTATTGGTAACTGAAGTCTCAATACCAAGAATTTTGTAGGTAGAAGTTACCTCATAGCAGTAGTTAGTGTCACCGCAAGCGGTCATCATTCCAGCTGCCAAAACAACAGCAGCAGCAATTAAAGTTTTCTTCATAACGATAAGTATTTGAATGTTAATAAAATATACTTCTAAAATTTACCTTTCATTAGCGGCTGCAAAGGTACGCAAAAATATTTATTTTATTGCAAATACTACGAGAAAAACTTCTCAATACGACCAATTTGTCAGCAAAAAAGAACAATCAACCAATCTATAACCCCCACAATCAACCAACCTCTACAATCCACTATAATCTCTATAATCCACTAGCTCAACTATAAAAACTGGCTCCTATCGACCATCCCATATATCGACCACTCCGTAGAGACGGTATTGTATACCATCTCTCTAATCTAGAATCTTTCTTTTTCCCCTTTGCATAAGATATAGACTTTTCTTCATTTCTCTTGCACGCGGTGTAAGTCTTTCTCTTAATTTCTCTGCCACGCAGTGCAAGGGAGACAAAGCACGCACACAGTGCGAAGAAACCTCCCCATACAAAAAACAGAAACGACACTGCTCAATAAGCAATGTCGTCTGTCTCTTTGTTGTTTAGAGTAAGATTACTCAGCAACTACCTCAGCAGCAGCGCTATCAACAACCTCAGCTACAACTGAATCAGCAGGAGCCTCAGCAGCAGCCTCTTCAACAACAACCTCTTCAGCAGGAGCTGCTTGGCACTCGCCTTCGCAAGCTTTGTCTGCTTTCTTGCAGCAACCCATTGCTAAGCAAGCGATTGCAGCTACAAATAGAACTTTTTTCATACTAGTATTGTGATTAAAAAAATAACGCTGCAAAAGTACTGCCTTTTATCTTATTATACAAGAGGTTGGCACTTTTTTCTTATTTTTTGTCATTTTATACACTCAACGCCATCTCCAAAGCCTACAAAAGCCGACCTAAAAGGACTAAAAACCCTCCAAAACAAAGTCCATCATCGTTCAGCACGCAGTGCAATCCTTCAGCGAAACGGTCAGACAGCACAGCGGTCCTTCAGTGAAACGGTCCGACAGCGCCAGCGGTCCGTCATCTTTTTAATGGTCCTTTAATGAGCTCTAATAGAGGCTATTTGACAATATATAAAAACCCTTCGTGGAATATTTGGACAATATTTGGTAATATTTGTTCCCCAAAAAGGTTGTCATTGTCTACTCCCAACAGGTAGATAATGATTTTGTCTTTATTTTTTATATTTTTTTGACCGAGAAAGTCCGTTTGCGCAGCCATACATTTATACATTCATACATTTATACATGAATATCCGTGTCAATACGCCGCAGGCGTCCGTTTATAACTTTTGATGTGGTCGTCCTCGCCTGTTAATTGTTAATTGTTATTTGTTAATTGTCATTACCGTCTCTTCTCCTTCCTATATTTCTTCCTATCATTCTTCCGTTTCGACACCACGCGAGCAATCACAAACCCGAGTACAACCACCAACACCACAAAGATAAACACCACTTTTCCCACCGACAAGTTATCGCCCTTCACTCGGTTCCACATGCGCACCAGATCCTCGTTCATATCGCCTGCATCATGCATCAGTGCACAACGGTCAATCGTACTCTTGTCGGGGTAAAAGACTTGATTAGCATGCACTGCCGTTGCTTCCTCGCCAAAGAAATAACTCAAGTCCGCTGTCTCAGCCCATGTGTCCGAATCGTTCGCCCATGCCAACACTTCCGGAGTCCCGATAACCGAAACGTAACCAATAAACTCCATGTTCTTAATAGCATTCTCTGGGATACAGAGATAGTTGATAAACCACGATGCTGCCTTCGCATTCTTCGCATAGATAGGGATACACCAACCGTCAAACCACACGTTCGAGCCCTCTTCCGGCACCAGATAACGCAACTCCACATTATTCTCTGCCGCCTCCGTGATAGCCCATTGCGCATCACCGCTCCACGAGAGGTTCATCCATGTCTTACCCTTCGTCATCTCCTCTTTACCAAAATCCACTTCCCAACCAGCAACGTTTTCCTTAGCTTGCAACAAGATATTCTCCACACGCGCAATACGCTCAGGTGTTATCGTACGAACCAACTCGCTCCGAGTCACCTCACCACGGGCAATTTCATCCTTGTAGGCATACAGCACAATCACCGAATACACATCACGAAATGCATCCTTCATGTATATCTTTCCCTTGAACTTTGGGTCAAGTATCGCACCCCACGACTTTATATCCTCTGCCTGAACATACTGCGGATTATAGATAAAACCAGTCGTTCCCCACATATAACCCACCGTATAATCCGACACATCCACACTATCACTCATCTGTCGGAACTTATCAACAGCAAACGATGCTACGTTGTCAAAGTTCTGCAACGAATCGGGTATCAGCGTTTTCTGGATAGGCTGCAATAGGTTCAAACGCAGCATCCGCTCGATGATATACTCCGATGGACAAATCACATCGTAGTCCTCGTGACCAATCTCTATCTCGGTCAACATCGATTCGTTGATGTCAAAGGTCTGGTAGATAATCTCCACATCCTCGCCCGTCATCTGTTTATACCAACTCGGGAAAGCGTTCAGCACATCTTCATCGATGTAGTCTGCCCAGTTATACACCTTCAGCGTATGCTCTCTGTCGATGGCAAACGCCGACATCCCAACCGTACACATAACCAGTACGGCCAATACTCTAAGTAGATTCTTTTTCATTTTATATTATTCGTTTTTAGTTTCCTATAAATCAATCCGTCTTTCAGCACAGTCCGCCATCTTTCAACACAAAGTGCGGTCTATTGTCTTTCAGCGCAGCGGTCCGTTGTCCTTTTAATGGTCCTTATATGGCCTTTTAAGGAGTATATTTTTATATTTTTTTGACCGAGAAAGTCCGTTTGCGCAGCCATACATTTATACATTCATACATTTATACATGAATATCCGTGTCAATATGCCGCAGGCGTCCGTTTATAACTTTTAGCGTGTCATCCCGCGCCTGTTAATTGTTAATTATTAATTGTTAATTGTCAATTATTCCCCTTCGCCTGTCTATTCGCCCGCCAGTTAACAATAATCAGCAGTGCCAACATCGTAATAAAGATAAGCGAGAACAGTGGCCGCAACTCAGGCGTCAGACCGCCCTTACGCGCATCGGCATAGATAAACGTCGACAACGTATTCAGTCCGCCGCTACCCTTTGTGAAGAACGTCACCCCAAAATCGTCGATGGAAAGGGTTATCGAGAGGATAAACCCACTTATCATCCCTGGCCACAACTCAGGTATCAGCACCTTCTTCAACGCTTGAAAAGGTGTCGCACCCAAATCCAACGCAGCTTCATAGAGGTTCGGATTCATCTTCGTCAGTCTCGGCATCACCGACAGCACCACATAAGGCGTACAGAACACCACATGCGCAATAATCACCGTGGTCAGTCCTCTACTGATATGCAGGAACACAAACAGCAAGAACAACGATATACCCGTCAATATATCAGGGTTTATCATCGGGATACTATTGATAAACTGCACTATCTTACGGTCTCGCTGCCGCATGTTGTATATACCTATCGCTGCTAACGTACCCAACAGCGTAGCAATAGTCGCCGCAACAAGTGCAATAACTACCGTATAGAATATAGCATGATACAAGTTCGGGTCTACATGCACCTGCGCCACCCTATCGTAACCCGTAAACAGGTTCTCATACAACGCAAAAGTGAAACCAGTCCAGTTACCAAACACCTTACTCTTCGTGAACGAGAAGATGATAATCAGCACTATCGGCGCATACAGCACCAACAATATCAGCCACAGATAAGCCTGCGAGAAGAACCGTGCCCACGAGAACGAACGCTGCTTACTCATAGCAGACCTCCTTTCTGCGCATCCGTCTCATCGTCGTTATTCCCGAAGAAACTCGTCAACGCTATGATTATCAACATTATCAACGATAACGCTGCACCGTAGTTCCACATCGTCAAACCGCCCTCGCCAAAAGCACGCTGAATAAGCGAACCAAACAACGTTATCTTATTGCGCGTAAGCAACTCCGAGATAGCGAAGGTGCTCACCGTCGGCATAAACACCATAATAACACCACTGTAGATACCAGGCGTCGACAGCGGTAGGATGACCTTCATGAATATCTCCTTCCTATTAGCGCCCAAGTCCGATGCCGCCTCTATAAGCGAACGGTCCATCTTCTGCAAGGTATTGTAGATAGGGTAAATCATAAACGGCAAGAAGTCGTAACACATACCAAACAGCAATGCGCCCTCACCTAACGGCAACGAGAACATGTTGAACAACTCCACCGTCGCTATCGTTCGAAGCAAGAAGTTTATCCACATCGGCAAGATAAACAGCATCGCCATCACCTTCGGCGTCGAGAACTCCTCCGTCGCCATGATATACGCTGCAGGATAACCTATCAGCAAGCAGATAATAGTGGTTATCAACGCAATAGCCAACGAGTAGATGAACGTGTTCACCGCCTCCGAGGTCGTAAAGAACTGCACAAAGTTACGCAGTGTGAAATGCCCCTGTGGGTCCTGAAAAGCGTAGACTATTATCAGTAACAAGGGCAAGATAACAAACAACACCAAGAACAGGATATAGGGCCACGCCCACGACCTGCGACTCTTAAAAGGATTACTCAGTCTCATTTCTCGCGCGGTGTTAACTTGATGCTCTTCGCAGCAATCTGTATACCTACTCTGTCGCCATCATCCCACACATCATTCGTATCCACGTATAAGTCATCCCCCTCGTCCGTGCGAATGGTCAAATGGTAATGGTCACCTTTATATAATATAAAATGTACCTCACCCGACAGCGTTCCATCTTCTTCGTAGTCTTGCAGGCTAATCTTATCGAACTCGACCGTCACATCCACCTCTTGACCCGCTTCATACTTCTTCGCATCCGACTCTTTTATCTCCCATTCCTCATCCAAGAATCGCACCTTATTACCTGCCACAATTTCCCCATCAAAATGGTTCGCAAGACGCTCTTTCTGCATCACTTGTATGTCTTCAGGCTTAACCAACATACCCACCTGCATTCCTACTGTAAAAGCATGATAGTCTTGCACCATAAACTCGTACCCGTTCTCCGTATTGACCAACATCTCATAATGCACCCCTTTGAAGATACAACTCTCCACTGTGCCATAGAAATGTGTGAAGTTACCCTTCGGAATACGGTCGTCAGGGTCATAATCTTCTTGCTGATCCGCTATCGATGCCTGCGAAGTGTTCTCCCATATATAGATGTCCTCAGGACGAATAACCACATCTACAGGTGTGTTCTCACCAAACCCTTCATCGATGCAGTCAAACTCTAAGTCGCAGAAACGCACACGCTTGTCGTGTACCATCACAGCGTTCAAGATATTACTCTCTCCAATAAAATCCGCCACAAAAGCATTCTGCGGTTCATTATACACATCCGTCGGAACGCCGATCTGCTGAATCTTGCCCTCGTTCATCACCACCACCCTATCCGACAGCGTCAACGCCTCCTCTTGGTCGTGCGTCACATAGATAAAAGTGATACCCAAACGTTTATGCATCTCCTTCAACTCAATCTGCATATCCTTACGCATCTTCAAGTCCAATGCGGCAAGCGGTTCATCCAATAGTAACACCTCAGGCTGATTGACTATCGCACGAGCAATAGCCACACGCTGCTGCTGCCCTCCCGACAGACTGTTCACATCACGAGCCTCATAGTCCGTCATGCCCACCGTCTTTAAGGCGGAACGAACACGCTTCGCGATCACCGCTTTGTCCAAGTGGCGTAACTTCAACCCGAAGGCTACATTATCAA
Organism: uncultured Clostridium sp.; assembly: GCA_963651555.1. Classification (GTDB taxonomy): domain Bacteria; phylum Bacteroidota; class Bacteroidia; order Bacteroidales; family Paludibacteraceae; genus Colicola. The sequence goes on from CAVJQD010000013.1 coordinate 22,508, forward strand.
ATACGTTCAAATGAGGGAATAGGGCGTACTTCTGAAACACTGTATTTACGGGTCGCTTATGCGGTGGCGTCTGCGTCACATCCTGACCATTCAATAGGATATCACCGCTTGTGGCTACTTGAAATCCGGCTATGCATCGCAGCAACGTCGTCTTACCACAACCCGAAGGTCCTAAGATTGTTACAAACTCGCCTTTCTTCACCGAAAGGCTTACATCGTCTAAGGCAAACTTACCATCCTCAAACTGCTTGGACACATGGTTCACCTCAATAATGTAATTTGGTTTTTGCATTATCGTCTAAATAACTTCTATGGAACACTAAATGTAAATCTCATAAATACGCTGTTTGTAAACGCGCCGCAAAGGTACTCATATTTTTCGACCCCACAATACCTTATCCCCCATATCTTCCAAAAATTATTTTGTACCCGCAGCCCCCTCACCCATAGATAGGATACTACGATTATAAAGACAACGCACCCGTGGGCAAGATGCTACGATTGTGGAGACGACACGCCCCCGTGTCGTTCGGGTCGCCAGACCCGTTTTGACATACTTTGCTCTATAATCCGCTATAAAAGCTAAAACATCTAGCCCCTCTAGAACAGCCCAGCAGGGGCAATCTAGCTCTTCTAGCAACTACGATTGTGGAAACGACGCGCCCTCGCGTCGTTCGGGTTGCCAAACCCGTTTGAACATTCATTGTTTCTAGAAAAGCTAGAACATCTAGTCCTTCTAAATCTTCTAGAGAAGCTAGGTCATCAAGCCCATCACAATATCACCGCCTTTTAATGGTCCTTTAACACCCTTTAATGGGAATACATTTTTTATATTTTTGACCTCGTATATTTGACCGCTCGTGTCACTTGCGATGGAATATTTGTCTCCTATTGGGCAATATTTGTTTCAATAAGCCTATCAATATCTGTTGCTAGCGAGTTGCTGACCGTTTTCTAGTTCTAGTTTTTTGTATTTTTTGACCAAGACTTTTATGTTCTATCTCAGTCAATAGGCGTGCATTCACGGCTTCCTTGTTAATTGTCCAATCTCCACTACATCTTCATCATCATACTAAGCATATATCGCACCGTCTCAGGGTCTTGCAGTTCCTCGCGTCGCATACGGCTGAGCGCAATAAACTGGTCCTCTTTCTCTAAGCCAATAAACTTACGCCCCAACAGATTCGCTGCAATACCGGTCGTACTACTGCCCGCAAAAGGGTCAAGCACGATATCGCCTTGATCTGTCGATGCCATGATAATACGATACAACAACCGCAACGGCTTTTGCGTAGGATGCTTTCCACAAGTCTTCTCCCATTTGCCTACTGCAGGTATCTTCCATACATCCGTCATCTGCTTACCTCCGTTCATCTGCTTCATCGCTTCATAGTTGAATTTATGCTTCACCTTCTCGCTTTTCCGTGCCCAAATAATAAACTCCGTGGAGAACGTGAAATATCGACAACTAAGATTGGGGGGCGGGTCCGATTTCTGCCAAGTAATGATATTCAGTATCTTATATCCCAGCTCTTGCAAACAACGCTGCACAGTGAATATATTATGATAAGTCCCTGATATCCAAATAGTACCGTCATTCGTCAGCTTACTACGACACAATGATAACCACTTGTAATTGAACTGATAGATAGACTCCGGCGTACCACCTTTATCCCAATCACCCTTATCCACACACACTTGCTTACCACTCTGCACACTAATTCCACCATTACTAAGGAAATAAGGTGGGTCAGCAAAGATAGTGCGAATAATATTGTCTGGAACCTCATGTAGGAGTTCCATACAATCGCCCTTACAAAGAGCAAAATCACGCCTATCAAATATAGGTAACATTATTCTGCTTGACAGCGTGCCGTAAACTGATTGATAGTGACAAAGTTATAGATACTCGGTATCGCTGCAAAGGCTTCTTCCAACTTGTTCTTTGCCGACATCCATCCAAGTCCATCCGTTATCCACACAAACTCATATCCCTTCACCGCATTTATCTTTGGTGCAATATCTGTGTAGGAACGAGCCGTCTCGTTCAGTTTAGAACCTCCACCCGAATAGAAGTTGACTTCAACAAGATAGGTTTTCTTCTTTGTCGTAACCACAAAGTCGAATTTCTTTTTATCTACACCAAGAGCTTCTGCAATAAGAGGAAACTCGTTCGATGACACCTGCTGTTCAAAATCAAGTCGAGCTTCACTAAAAAAATGTGCCACCCATTTCTCTGTGATAGAACCACTGCGGTTCTTGCGTGAATTCGTATCAAGTCCTGTCTCCACACCAAAGACATAATCCACCAAACTCTTAACCTTCCTATCTTGGATCACTTTGTCAAGCCCGGTCTTCGTAAAGAATTCCATAATACCTTCAACGCTACTAAATAGTTGGTGCACCCGTTCCAACTCACCCTTATCATTGAGATACAGTTCTTTACTCTGTTTGCGCGTCGCAATCAAGATATCCATCACCTCAAAGACCTTCGGGTCTCTATTCCATAACTCCTCGACTGCTTTTTGCAAGTCTGCTTTCCCTAAGAGATAGTTGAGTGTATTGAGACTTATCTCAATATCTGCCACATTCCTACCTATCTTATCGAAATCGCAGTAGAAATTTAACGTGCGATTCGTCTCTTTAAGTTGCGAAAGAAACTCCCGAAACTGTTCATCTGTGTGTGCTTTCATGTTTATTCTATTATGGGTTGTATTGGATAGTTATGCACTAATATCTCCGTTAGCTTACCTCGTTTAGACGGATTGGCATTGACACTACGAGAGGCTAACACACGTTCTATATGATACTGCAGATAGAGGTCATCAAAGAACCCATCTTTGCAGTCTGAGTTACTAAGCATGAAATGATAACCTGCTTTCTGTACCTCATCACAGAACTCTTTTAGTCGCTGCTGAGCAAGGTCGTTAAAAGCCTCTTTCGTATAGTCATTGAAGCTACTGGTTGCATTCAGAGGTCTATAGGGCGGGTCAAAGTAAAACAAAGTCTTGTCTTTCGCATATTGAAGCGTCTCCGTGTAATCCCCTGTCAAAATCGTCACTTTCTGCAAGAGTTGACTATCTGCATAGATAGTATTCGCGTCGCAGATCGTAGGCGTCTCATATCTTCCAAAAGGAACATTAAACAGCCCCGACTTATTTACTCGATAGAGCCCATTGAAGCAGGTCCTATTGAGAAAGAAAAACAATGTTGTATTGCGTATCGGGTCTAACTGTTTGGTATTAAACTCTGCTCGCCGCTGTATGTAATACTCTTTTTTTGCGTCCTCATTGGGCAACACATAGTACTCTGCCTGCAGTTCTTGCAGCGCTGCAACCAATACATCGGGAGTATCTCTTACTACCTTATAACATGTCGTAAGGTCGGCGTTGATATCATTGATAATCGCCGAAGTGATATTGGGATGATGTTGCAATATATGGAAGAGCATAGCTCCTCCGCCTATAAAAGGCTCAATGTAAGTAACATTCTCCCATCGGTTAAAGTCAGCAGGAAGCAATGCTTCGAGTTGGTCAATGAGTTGCGTCTTCCCGCCAACCCATTTAACAAATGGTTTCGCTTTCATTGTCTATATATGTAATTTGTCGATATATGTAATTCGTCTATAATGTAATCTATCAATAATCGTTTCCACGTCGCACCTTCAATACGACCGCAAAGATATACATATTTCGCCAATTAAACAAATGTCCCTTTAACAATACAACAGACGTCCATTCACAGTTTCCATGTTAATTGTTAACTGTTAATTGTTAATTGTCAACTTTCACCATCGTAGCGAATTGGAGGAGGATGGTTTTCTCTCCGTGTTCGTCGAAGCGGATTCTTGCTCGGCCGTCCTCTACGCTTAGCACGGTGCCTTTTCCAAACCGAGTATGATTCACCCTATCCCCTGCGTTATACGGACTATTCGCTGAGGCAGAAGTCTTCGAAACAGCAGAGGTCCAAGGATCTTCCACATCGCCCAAAGTCGAGACCCTCGAAGTGGAAGCCCTCGATATGGGTGTCCACTTGAGATTCGATACCTTCGGAGCCGACCACTCACCCATTGACCTCGACGTCGAAGTCCCCGAGGTACTACTATTCCCTCGATTCGGCATCTTAGTCAGTCGCCGAGATGTCGGTTGCGATGCGCTCTTCGTAGGACCTGCATAGAACCCCGACATCGATATGTTCGGGCAATTCGGCGTATAACCTACCGTCTTCACAAACGAAGGGTCAAGGTCCTGCAAGAATAGGCTTGGCTGCGATGGCTCTACCTGACCGTTACGGAAACGCATGGTGACGTGACTTATATAGCACTCCTTCTCTGCACGCGTGATAGCCACATAGAACAGCCGCCGTTCCTCTTCCGTCTCTTTCTCATCGTTCACAAAACCCGACGGGAACAACTTATTCTCCATACCCACAATAAACACCACAGGGAACTCCAATCCCTTCGCTGCATGCACAGTCATCATCATGGTGCGTGGTGTATCTTCATCGGTCTTCTCGTCTTGGTCGGTCAGAAGCGATATCTCCGACAAGAACTCTGCCACGCTCAATGGTGCTTCGCCCTCTTTCCGGCGGTCCTCTTCACGCGTCGATATATCCGTCAGCAACTCCTCCAAGTTTTCCATCCGTTCCCTATCCTCTTCTTTCATTTCGGACGTCACCTCCACAAGCAGACCCGACCGGCGCAATACATCTCTCGCAAACTCGTACATCGTTGCCGTCTTCGCCTTCTCCGTAAACGAGTCAATCAACTCGATGAAATGCAGCAATCGATGCATCGCTGTCGATGTGATATTGATAGGCGTCCTCGGCAGAATACGAAGCAATTCACTCAATCCCATATTCGTCTGCCGAGCATAATCGGTCAGTCGCTGCACCGTTGTGTTACCAATTCCTCGCGCTGGCACATTGATAACGCGTAGCAACGCTTCCGTGTTCTCCGGATTGATGGCCAACTGCATATACGCCAACGCATCTTTTACCTCTTTGCGTTGATAGAACGACATCCCCCCATAGATCTTATACGGTATTCCTTTCACACGAAAAGCGTCCTCTATCACACGCGACTGCGCATTCGTTCGGTATAATATCGCAAAGTCCTGATACGACATCCCATCTTTCTGATGCCTACTTGCCACGGCAGCGGCTACGGCTGCCGCTTCACCACGGTCGTCAGCATATTGGTTCACCTGCACCGGTTGTCCCATCTCTTTCTCAGAGAAGACATTCTTCGGTATCTGTCGTCTATTCTTCTGTATCAGACTGTTCGCCGCATTCACTATGTTCTGCGTACTCCGATAGTTCTGCTCCAACTTAAACAGTTTCGCATTCGGATACAGTTTCTGAAAACTCAATATATGCGTTATGTCCGCTCCACGAAATGAATAGATACTCTGTGCATCGTCGCCCACCACGCAGATGTTCTCTTGCGGCTCTGCCAAAGTGCGGATAATCATATCCTGCGCGTAGTTAGTGTCTTGATACTCATCTACTAAGATATACGAGAACTGTTTCTGATACCTCTCTTTCACTTCGGGATGATTAAGCAAGAGGAGATTCATGTTGAACAGCAAATCATCGAAGTCCATGGCATTACTTGCTCGCAGTTGTGCGTTATATCGAAGATAAATCTCCGCAATCATAGGCATCCGTGTCGACTTATCATGCTCCATGCTGTCAGGGTCGCCCGCATAGTCGTGTGGGGTCTGCATCTTGTTCTTCGCCATCGATATACGCGCTGCCACCGTATTGACCTTATAGGTCTTATCGTCCAATCCCATCTCCTTGATGATGCGCTTGATTATGCTCTTCGAGTCGGTTGCATCGTGAATCGTATAGTCGTTGGTATACCCCAATGCCGATGCCTCTTTGCGCAGTATACGCGCACACAGCGCATGGAAAGTGCCCATCCAAAGGTATCGCGCATCTTTGCCCCCCACCAACTTCTCGATACGCGACTTCATCTCTCGCGCCGCCTTATTTGTAAAGGTCACTGCCAAGATTGAATACGCAGGGATCCCCTTCGACAACAGGTACGCTATCTTATAGGTAAGAACACGCGTCTTACCCGAACCTGCACCCGCTATCACAATATTCGGTCCCTCTGTATACAACACGGCTGCTTGCTGACTTTCATTAAGGTCTTCTATCGGAAACATATTTCTCTGCTTTATCTTCGTTTTAGGGTGCAAATATAGAAAATATTCACTACCTTTGCAAGCCCATCTCACAAGAATATGTTGCCAAATGCATTCATAGTATTGATCCGCAAACAATTAGGTAGTTCAGCCAATGCTTTTCTTCAAGCACTCGCTCGACCTGCCGAAGTCTCTATGCGCATCAACAATAAAACCGCCATACCGACCCAAGGGCTGACCCCTGTTCCGTGGCATCCACAAGGTTTTTATCTCAATGACCGACCCTCTTTCACGCTCGACCCGCTCTTTCATGCAGGTTGTTACTATGTCCAAGAGGCGTCTTCGATGTTCCTCTATCAGGTCTTGCAGCAGTATGTACCAAAGGACTCGATCGTCTTAGACCTCTGCGCCGCACCTGGTGGCAAATCCACGCTCATCAGCGAGTATATCGGTTCGGAAGGGCTTCTCGTCAGCAACGAAGTGGTCCGCCAACGCGCCTTCATCCTCTCCGAGAACATACAGAAATGGGGTAATGGCAACACCGTTGTCACACACAATCAGCCCGAAGACTTTGCCGATAAGTTACCCAACTCCTTCCAATGCGTCTTAGTCGATGCTCCGTGTTCGGGTGAGGGCATGTTCCGCAAAGACACGCAGTCCATTGACGAATGGAGTCCTCGCAATGTCTCGATGTGTGCCGAACGCCAGCGCAGTATCTTACGCAACGCATGGGAAGCCCTCAGCGACGGTGGCGTCTTGATATACTCTACTTGCACCTACAATGACCAAGAGAATGAGCAAAACGCCCAATGGGTCATCAACGAGTTAGGCGGCGAGTTGTTAAAGGTCGACTATGCACCTCAATGGGGTGTCACCGAGACCACAGGTTACCATTTCTACCCACATCGTACCCGTGGTGAAGGCTTTTATATTGCCGTTTTCCGCAAGAACACGATAGGTGGTCAGCGTTCGCCTTTTGCTATCAAGAAAGACAAAGACAAGGACCGCCGACCCAAGGCTTCTGCTATCTATCACAAGCAAGCCACTGAGTGGTTGCTTAACCCCGACCAATGGTATATTGCCGAAGACGATCGTTTCCTGCAAGCCTTTCCTTCCAAATACGAACAGCAAGTCAAGACGCTCCATAAACTATTCATCTGCATCACCGCCGGTTTCGGTGTTGGCGAGGTTCGTGGCAAGTACCTATGCCCACAACATAGCCTCGCCATGGTCAAGTGCTTCAAGAAAGACGCTTTTCCGTGCGTCGACCTATCCCTGCAACAAGCCTTGTCCTATCTCCGTTGCGAAACCTTATCTCTTCCCAACTTGCCTATTGGTATCGTCTGCATGACCTATCAAGGTATACCTCTTGGTTTCATGAAGAACATTGGCAACCATTGTAACAACCTCTACCCGAAAGAATGGCGCATCCGAAAACAAATAGAATCCTGATAGGAATAGATAGGATAGTAAATAGGACTTGGAATAAAATGAATAGGAAAATGAATAGGAAAGTATATCGAGTTCTATTTCTTCTCCTTCTACTCTTGCCTATCAGTAGCCCATCAGTAGGTGATCAGTGGCACATCAGTACCGAGATTCTCCACACATCTACCCTACAATTACCCGAAGATTACCAGAGGATCCTCATCGTGAATAACATGGTTGCCCAACCCAACAATGTAGGGCATACCATCTTTGCAGGCAACAAATCCGTAGGAACGACCAACATTGATGCTTCTACTTTCCCACGATTATTCTTGTTTGCCCTAACCCAAACCCTTGATGAATCCAACTATTTCGAGAGCATCAGCCTACTCGAAACGAGCCAAAACCCAACCAACTCCTATCTCTCACCCCACCTTCTGACTACCTCTCAGGTCGATTCACTCTGCTATAACTATCAGACCGACGCGGTATTATCCTGCAATACCCTTTTCACTTACGATACCTTAGGCATGTTTCTCACAAGCGATTACGAATATTGCACCTACCTCGTTGCCTACCAATCCTACGCATTAACCATCCAATCGCCCACCTCCGACCCTATATCGTACCAACATACCGATACCTTATACTGGGAATCAACCGACGATTCTCTTACCACTTCCCTTGCAGGACTACCCGATCGCCAAACGGCATTCGAAGATATGTCCTCGTATACAGGCGAGAAACTCGCAGGATTATTCTTGCCTTCGTGGGAGAAAGTCGACCGATATATCTACGACTACCAAGACACCACCTTTCAACGCGGCTTAGATCACCTAAGGTATCAGCGATGGTCTTCGGCGATTGACGCATGGGCCTCGCTCTATTCCTCCACGCATAAAGCCATGATCAAGGGATATTGTGCCAACAATATAGCCGTGGCTTATGAACTACAAGACGACCTTGACGCTGCCATCTTGTGGGCATCACGCGCCGTTGACGCCTTCTCTTCCTCTCGAAAATCCTCCGCTCTACAGGACAAAACCAATCTACAATACTACCTCCACCAACTCCAACAGCGTGCAAGCAGTTTATCTAACCCATCGTTAAGTGGGCGTTGAACGAGCATTCTCACTTTGTCAATCAATATAACTCCCAAGAAAGTCAATAGGGTCAATGGTATAAGCAGCAACACTAACTGCCAGTTTGCCCAACCATCTACCATTGATGCAAGTAGTTTGTAGTTCACATAACGCTCTTGTATTATATACACTGCCAAACAAGATGCCGCCAACCAATTGACGACCTTGCTTTGAAAGTGAAACGACATCACGAATATAAAGAAACCCATTGCCGACAATAACACAAAGATATTGTTATAAGCAAAGGCGCTCCACTCAGGGATCTCCATTACACATACACCCCACAACAAACTTGATATCACATAAACAGCGAACGCTTTCCAACGCATACCGCTAAAATCAGCATACTTTCTCAAATAACCTCCCACCATATATAAGTACACGAACTGAGCCGTATCGTAACCATCTGCACTAAATCCAGCCATATTTCTCCACCAACCAAAGTACAGATT
>CAVJQD010000014.1:0-30601 GCA_963651555.1 uncultured Clostridium sp.
ACTTTTGTAAGACTTTTGCTTAGAGAATGAGCGTTTTAGGAGGTTAGGTATGGCGCAGAAAATGGGACGGCAGGACATCTTTTTTGGGAGAATGCTATGTAAATATTCATAAACATTTGTTTAGACGGTGTAAAAAGTGTAATTTTGCAGTCTCAATTAAATGGTCGTTTAATAAGACAGGATGATACAGGTATATTCTCGGATAGAGGACATAGACGAGGTGGCGTGGGGGACATTGGTGGAGCGTTCGGAGGTGGCGACTTGGTTTCAGACACCTAAGGCATACCGCTTTTACGCTGCCGTACCGCAGGAGATGGTGCCGTTTGTCTATGCCGTGACAGAGGACGAGGACCTTGTGGGCGTCGTGGTCGGATACATAACGCATACGGCAAATGCGTTGAAGCAATATCTCACACGGCGGGCTATCATCATTGGCGGACCGCTGCTCGATGAACATATCACGACGCAAGCACTCACTGCCCTACTCGATGCCGTGCGTAAAGGACTACAACACAAGGCCATCTATATCGAGATGCGTAACTTCCACGACTACAGTATGTGGCGGAAAGTATTCGAGCAATGCGGCTTTACCTATCAGCCACACCTCAATTTTCATATCGATACGACGACACTCGAGGTCGTGGAACAGAACCTTGGCAAGAGTCGCAAACGGGACATCCGCACCACTATCCGCGAGGGCGTAGAGGCCGTCATGCAGCCAACCATGGAGCAAGTGCGCGAATACTACGGCATACTGCAACGGCTCTATGCCACGAAGGTCAAGACGCCGCTCTTCTCGTGGGCGTTCTTTGAGCAGTTATATAAGACCGAAAGTGGGCACTTCTTTTTGACTATGTATCAAGGTCGTATCATAGGCGGCACGGTATGCGTAAGTCTGCCAAAGAAAGGCGTGTACGAGTGGTTCGTGTGCGGAGAGGACGGGCAGTACGAACATATCTTTCCATCATCTTACGCCACCTATTTAGGTATCACTTATGCCGCCAAGAACGACTACCCGCTGTTCGATATGATGGGTGCTGGCAAACCCGATGAGGCGTATGGGGTACGCGACTTCAAGGCACGCTTTGGCGGTCAGCAAGTGGAACATGGACGCTATATATGCATCTGCCATCCACTATTGTATAAGGTCGGCACGCTCGGAGTGAAGATATTGAAGAAGAAATGAAACTATCACTTTGGAGCATACGAATCAAGAACGCCCTACTATACAAAGTAGGAGTACACTTTCCATACAACCCTATACGGCTATGGTCAATGCGACAGTTGGGTTACCATATCGGCAACAATGTCTATGTGGCAGGCGATATCACTATCACGCAAAACTTTGTCTTTGACCGTGGTACACTGACGATTGGAGACCGAGTATCCATAGCACCCAAGGTGATAATCACGCTCATAAGTCATGCGAATGCCTCTGCGATACGGAAATATGTGCCCGTTCGTATGGGGGGGGTAAAAATTGAGGACGATTGTTGGATAGGAGCAGGAGCAATCATACTGAACGGCATAACGATAGGAAAAGGAAGCGTAGTAGGTGCAGGAGCCGTTGTGACAAAAGATGTTGAGCCTTATACGATAGTAGGCGGTAACCCTGCACGCAAGATACGAGATATACAAATAAACGAGTAGCAGGAAAATAAGTGCAGTAGAAATACATAATCGGCTAATAGGCAATATATTAATCTCCAATAAGACACGAAGCAGTAGTTATACAATTTTGTTTAGTATAGACAATAAAAATATCATTGGCATGAATTTTGTTGAGTATATTCAATAAAAATAAACATTAAAACTACTTGATTTATGGATATCATCTCAAGAACGAACTATGCCAACAAGATAGATGCTTGGTTAGGGAAAGGGCAGATAATTGTCCTTATTGGGCAGCGGCGTGTAGGAAAGAGTTTCGTGATGAAGGACTTTATCACGCGACATCAAAATGAAGAACGAGCCAATATCATATACATCGACAAGGAAAAGAAAGATTTCGATGTTATCCAGAGTTACGCGCAACTGAACACCTACATTGATAAGCAATGGAACAAGGACTGCCATAACTACATCTTGATAGATGAAGTGCAGGATATTGAGGGTTGGGAGCGTTCCGTGCGTAGTTATCGAACAGAAGACGATACAGACATCATCATTACGGGGTCTAACTCCAAGATGTTGTCCAGCGAGTTAAGTACCCTATTGGGCGGACGGTATCAAGAGATATCTATTTTACCTCTTAGTTACGAGGAGTTTCTGCTGTTTCACCATCTCACAGATGGCGAGGAGGCTTTATGGAAATATCTCAATTATGGAGGACTGCCAGGACTGCGGACTATTGGGTTAGAAAACGAAGAGATGGTGAACGATTACCTCTCGGGTGTATTCCATACCATCATGCTAAAGGATGTGGTCGAACGGCACACTATACGAAATGTGGTATTCCTCAATAACTTGATTACTTTTATGGCAGACACCGTAGGAAAACTGAACTCTGCCAACAGTATAGCCAAGTATATGAAGTCGCAGCAGATGGAAGCATCTACTAACCTGATATTGAGTTACATGTCCTATTTTAGCGAGGCGTTTTTGGTTCACCAAATAGAGCGTTTCGACATGCACGGCAAAAAAATATTGGAGAACAATGGGAAGTGTTATTTTGGAGATGTAGGCTTGCGCAATTGGATAGCAGGTGGCGACCGGAGTCAAGATATAGAAAAGATAATGGAGAATGTGGTGTATCTGCACCTACTCCGTTTGGGATATACCGTGTATGTTGGGCAACTACGCGCGGGCGAGATAGACTTTGTGTGCACTAAGATGAACCAGAAAGTGTATATTCAAGTAGCCTATTTGGTGAACACGGAGGAGACGCAGCAACGAGAGTTCGGCAACTTGCGTTTGATAGCAGACGATTATCCTAAATATGTCATCTCAGCAACACCACTACTCAAACGTAGTGATGTAGACGGCATTACGCACTTGCATATCCGCGAGTTCTTGAAGAATGGACTGTAGTGTGCATTTATTGCAGAACCTCTATAGGGAGATAGTGTAGCAGGAAAATAAGTGCAGTAGGAATAGGCAAAATGTGGAAAATAAGTGCAGTAGGAATAGGCAAAAAGTGGAAAATAAGTGCAGTAGGCTTGTATAATCAACAAATAATCAGTAATTTTGCAGGCGAATAGAAAATCACCTCAATTATGGACGAGCAAACCATATTACAAGTAATTGCTGACCAGCAGTTAGAGATACAACGCATGAACCCTTCTTCATGGGTTAGTCGCATGGAGGAACAGTGTTTTGACCTGCAGAGTCCACTGGCACAGATAGTGGTTGGCGTGCGCCGTAGTGGCAAGTCGGTACTATGCCACAAAGTGCTGCACCAATCAGGAGTACGCTATGCTTTTATCAACTTCGATGATGACCGCCTTGCGAATATCCATATCGATGACCTTAATTTGGTACTCAAGTGCCTATATCGCATCTATGGCGACTTCAAGTATCTGTTTCTTGATGAGGTGCAGAATGTAGACGGTTGGCACTTGTTTGTCAATCGTATGTTGCGGCAAGGGACGCATATCGTGGTTACCGGTAGTAATGCTAAGTTACTGAGTGCCGAGTTGGCGACGCATCTGGCAGGGCGTTACAATGAGATACGGCTATTTCCGTTCTCTTTTTCCGAATATTGCACAGCCAATAATCTTGACATCACCTCGTTTACCACACAAGCCGAGGCGTTTCGTCAAGAAGGACTGATACAATACTTGAAAGACGGAGGTTTCCCTGAACTAAAAAATATCCGCAACAAACAGGGTTATGTGCAGCAGTTGGTGTCCGTGATAATCAACAAAGATATCAGTCTGCGTTATCATATTCGTATGGTAGCAGCCTTGGATAGGTTGGCTAACTATTTGATGGACAATTTCTGTCAGGAGGTAGTGCGTAAGAATATATCCACTACATGTGGTATCACCTCGATGCGCACCATCGACAACTATATAGCCTATCTGCGACAAGCCTACCTATTGTTGGGACTGCATAAGTATTCCTTCAAAGCCAAAGAGCGTATCACGCAAGAGAAGAGTTATGTGATAGATGTGGCACTGCTGAGCAATCGTGAGGGAGTGCTTTCAACAGAAAACATGGGTTGGCGGTTGGAGAATGTGGTGTATATCGAACTGCTCCGCCGTGCTGCTACCCGCTTGCAGGATGTGTTCTACTACAAATCGAAGACGCAGAAAGAGGTGGACTTTGTGGTATGCGAACGCAGTCAAGTAAAGGAACTGATACAAGTATGTTATAGTCTTTCCGATACGAAGACTTACGACCGAGAGACCTCGGCATTGTGGTTAGCCGCACAACAATTGAATTGTCAAAACCTTACACTAATCGTGTTGGAAGGCGAGGCACGACAGATAACGCAAGAAGGGAAAACGATACAAGTGGTTCCTGCTGTTCAATGGCTGCTAAACACTGCAAGACAAGAATAATACGACACACAAATGAACATACTCATAGACATAGCGCATCCAGCGCATGTACATCTGTTGCGGAACTTCTATAGCGAGATGGTGCAACGGGGACATAAGGTGGTGGTAACCGTCAAGGATATACCTGCGGCTATGCAGTTGCTGCAATTGTACGGTATACCATATATCTTTCTGGGCAAGAAGTCGGACAGCCTATTAGGCAAGGCTTTGGAGCAGTTTCGCTACAACGCCAAGGTACTAAACATCGCACTGCACAACCATATAGACATAGGTATTGGGTCGTCTATTACCTTGGCCCATGTCAGTCGGCTCTGCCGTATGAAGAGTATCATTCTCGATGATGACGATGATGCGGTAGAACCATTGTTTGCTAAGTACGCGCATCCTTTTGCGGATGTTATTCTCTCGCCAGAGGGGACACCTCGCAAGTCGAAGAAGACGCTCTACTACCCTGCTTATCACGAGTTGGCATACCTACATCCGCATCGTTTCACACCTGACCCAACGGTGCTTGACGATGCCGGGATACGATATACACGTGGGGAGGACGGTAGTGTGCAGGTGCAAGAGCCGTTCTTTGTGCTACGATTCAATGCTTTCAAGGCACATCACGATGTGGGCGTGGTGGGACTAACAATCGAGAACAAACGCCGATTGGTGGATTATCTCAGTCAGCACGGACGGGTCTTTATCACTACGGAGCGGAATATCGACCCCGAGTTTGTGCCCTACCAACTGCATGTGTCGCCCGAGAAAGCGCACTCGCTGATGTATTATGCCACAATGCTCGTAGGCGATAGTCAGACGATGACTTCCGAGGCGGCAGTACTGGGTACGCCTGCCATACGCTGCAACACCTTTGTGGGGCGCATCCACTATCTCGAAGACGAAGAGCATACATACCACCTCACTTATGGTTTCCGTCCAGAGCAGTCAGAGCAGATGTTCAGCAAGATAGAGTCGCTGCTTGCAGAAGGTACTGATGCACTCAAACAAGAGTGGACCGTTCGCCGCCAACGACTGCTACAAGACAAGATTGACTACACAGCCTTCCTTGTGTGGTTTGTGGAACACTATCCTGAGTCGGTGCGAGTAAGCCGTGAGGGCGATGCGGGGTTCTGGGAGCAGTTCCGGTGAAGTGTTTTTTGAAATTTCCTTGCCACTGCGTGGCAGAGAAATAAAAAGAAAGAATTGCACTGCGTGCAATGGAAACAAATAGATCCTCTGCTCGCACTACGTACTCACGAGAAATAAAGGAAAGAAATTAAGAGAACCGAGGTATCCATTTTTGTTGAATATAAACAACAAAAATATAAATAATGTCGATTTTGTTGAGTATAGCCAATGAAAATCTATAGACTAAACAAGTTGCATAAGCAAATACTTAACCGCCTCTGCTAATGGAGTTAGGTCGTTTTTGATAACAAGATACACAAATTCGGTATCTATCTCAAAGTAGCCATGAGCGATATGATTACGCATTGCCATCACCTCATGCCATGGTATGTCAGGACACAACACAAACAATTGACCCTCAGTCCGCTTGTCCACATTCTTGATACCTTCCCCTATAGCCTCTATCAGCATACAATTAGCAGCCAAATGACGCATTCCCTCAGATGAGAGCAACCAATCATCTGCATTATTAACGTCTACATTCCACTCTTGCAACTATTGGATAGCCTCTAACACTTGCGTAAGAGTGCGTGCAACCAACTCACGCAGGTCTGAAGATAGTGATACCATATTTCTCTACTTGATTTAAGAAGAAAGGACTAAGGTTCTTGTGTTTTCGGATAAGGTCGACATCACAACCCAATAAGTTTTCCAAATATAGTTGTGCACCACACACATCCTTCATAGTAGCAGGCATCTCGACAAAAATATCCACATCACTATTTTCCTTCTGTTCGCCACGAGCCACAGAGCCAAAAAGACGCATAGACGATATGCCAAACCGTGTTCGCAGTTCAGTAGCATGCGCCATAAGCAAATCGATATACTCTTGGGTACTTTTCATATCAAAACTCTCACGCCGCAAAATTACGACAAACAATTGATAATCACAAGTCCTCAATACATTTTCCCGACGAGCCAGCGGACGAAGCGTTGAGGTAATAGTCGTTGCAGGAAGACAAAGAGGCGATAGACACGACCAATGGTATACACCGGTGGCATTGCTTTACGGCGGAGCAAACACCCTACCCTTTTTGCGACATACTCAGGCGTCATACCCGATTGTTCATCATGTTCCATCGAAGCAATAGAAGCACGCATCCTCGGATAGACCTCTTCACCGCTCCAATCGGTCTTGCGCGAGGCAGTGAAATGCGAAGCGACATCGCCCAACTGCACCACCGACACTTGGATATCTTTATATGCCGCCAGTTCATTACGCAACGCCAACGCCATGGCATTGAGAGCCGACTTAGCAGCCGAATAAAACGACTGAAAAGGTATAGCAAACACAGCTGCCACAGACGAGATAAACACGATTCGACCTCGCTGCTGCTGACGCATAATAGGCAACACGGCTTGCACGGTAGACAAGGAACCAAAGAAATTCACATCGAACTGCCGATGCGCATCCTCTAACTTAGTGAACTCCACCGCACCAGCAATGCCAAATCCTGCATTGCAGATCAATATATCGATAGCCGACTCCTGTTGCATAATCGTCTGCACGGTATTACGAACCGACTGTTCATCGGTCACATCGCAGAAGAGATGCGTCACCTGCGCTGACGATTCTCCGTGCCGAGAAAGGTCATACACCTTGCAACCTTGCGCAGCGAAATAAGTAGCCATTGCATGACCAATTCCCTGCGAAGCACCCGTTATGACGACTACCTTGCTCATTCGTCCTCCGGAATAGTGGGCCACGAGTTATGTTCGATACCAGCCATCTGCTCCATACGCTGATGGGCTTCATTTCGCATACGGTCGACCTCGGCTTTGCGAGGTTGGGTATGGTCGGGGAAGATAGGTTCGCCGATAGTCACCGTCAACAAAGGCTCTTCTTTCTTGCCAAACAAGCGATAGATACCTTTGCGTTCACGATAGGAAATCACGCACGGCAAGATAGGCATATCGTATTTATACGACATCGTGAAAGCACCCTTGCGGAAAGGACGCAAAGGCTTATAGAAACGCCAATTGGCAGCCTCTGGGAAGATATGAAACCACCAACCACGGCGATGAAACTCGTCGAAGGCAGCATTGAACTTCTTCAACGCCGAAATCTCGCTTGGCACAGGGATACCGCCTACTTGCTTCAAGAACCAGTGGTCTTTGGTGCAGAAGTTATCGGCAAACATAGGGATACGGGTGTGACGATTGGCATGCACAGCCTGAAGAATAGCCGGTGCATCCCAACGGTAACAGTGGTTAGCAATCGTTATTGCCCCATTCTGCAGTTCCTTGCTGTACTTACGCAGTATCTCACGCCCACGAAAACGGATGCCATACTTGATCGTGTTCACCGGCATCAATGCGCCATAAAGCACAAAGACATACCCTATCCAGTTCTGTATACGGAACGACCAACTGTCGTCGAGATAAGGATAGTTCTCATCGAACACTATCACACGGTCCTTAGGCGCATTCAGCAGTCGCTCTACGGGGTTCTCTTCAGGATAGTTGATGCCCATATTGGGGATATAGACACCTTGACCCACTTGCAGGTCCTTGTATCGTCTATTGTCTTTTAGCATAATCTATTTGGCTTTAATCTATTTGGCTTTGTAATGAATATACCATACACCAGCTCTTGCTGCCAATTCGCCATCGGTATCGGGTCTGTCGCCTATCATCACTGCCTGCCTTGGCGTCACCTCAAACTGCTTCAAGATGGTCTGAATACCTTGCACCGCCGGTTTGAGTCCACCAAACGAAGGTGCATCGAGCACGGCATGGAAAAGCGCACTGTCAAGACCAATCGCTTGCAGTTTGGCAGCCGTCTCGCCATAGTCGGAATAGACAACAAGACGCTTTCCTTGTTGGCGCCACGCAGGGAGTTGCGACATAAGGAAAGCGTCAGCCGTATAATGATTTTGTAAAGCACTTACCATTGCTGGCATATAGGTCTCGTTATACCACTTAGCAGTATGTTCTGTAGTCGTTCCACAATCCTCAGCCATTGCCTTGAACAACCGAGAATAGAAAGCCTCTTGAGAACCGCAATACACGCCCTTGAGTTGCTTACGAGCCTTCCGTTCCGCCTTCAAAAGAGAAAGCGAGGAACGGCATGCCCATATCAGATAGAGCGGCAAAAGATGTTTGTTGTAGAGTGTGCCATCGAGGTCGAACACCAGCAACTGCACATCTTCGGGCAGCACGAGACGACAATCCGCCATGGTTTAGTCCTCGATAACCAATTTCTTGAACTTAGCGTGGCGTTTCTCGTCCTGCATCAAGAGGTTCATCTTGAACTGTCCATCACGAGCACCTTCGGCAATACACTGAGCCTTGAAGGTCTCGAATGACTCTTTCTGCAAGCGGTGCGTGATAGGGTCTTTCACACGGAACGACTCACGCTTAGCGTTATATTCGATATTGATGCGTTGCAGCACCTCATCGACCTTCTTAGTGAACTGCTCTGCAGCCTCTTGCGTAGTGGCAGTATCGGCAAACTCGTAATAGAAATGGTATGCACTCTTCTCCATATCAGCAAAACCTACAAAGTAGCGTGTCGGCATATTCAACGCCTGTTCTGCCTCGTGGACTGCCTCAATAAACTGACGCTCATGCAGTTTCTCGCCGGTCATGGTAACGATACCATTCACTTTCTGTATCATGTGCACAGTAGGCGTGTTCTCGAAGCAAGGACCAACCTCCACGAGGTCGTTCATGTTGTAGCGATACAGACCTGCGAAAGTACTTACATACGGGCAATAGCGTTTGCCTTGCTCCAACTCGTGCAACTGCAAGAAGTGCGGGTTCTCTTTGCCAAGGTCGTCTTCGGAGATAAACTCATAGAAGTGGAAATGCGGGAACAGCACCGTATTATTCGTATCGTCGAGCACTAAGCCAAAACGGCACTCCGACGAGAAGTAACCAAACTCCTGATGCAACATAGCGTCAGGGAACGATCCTTGGAACTTATCGACATACACCTTTGTGTTACCACATTTCCAAGTGTTCAATATCTGCATGTTAGGCCAATAATGCTTAGGCAGCACTATGCCATATTTCTCTTTCAAAGCACGCAACTCGGCAGCACGCTCAGGATTGGGCTTCAAGTAAGGCTGTACCTCATCGCGTATCCACTGTGGGATATCCAAGTCGGCTTTCAGCGTACCATGCTCTATATCGTTGCAATAGTCATCGTAATACTCGTTCACATTGTTCTGCATCTCGACGATAGTCGATGGGTTAGCCGTCACAATCAAAGTGATATTACGCTCAATACCCATACGCATCAAGGTATAGTAACGAGCCGTGTAGTTGGCAATAGAGAACACTCCCGAAGGCGAAGCATACAGTTTCTTGACGAACTTAGGGCAGTCACGCTGCGTAACGCCCGAGACAGAACCAAAGAAAGTGCCATCGGGTGCTTCACCCTCTTTCACCTTACCTACAATAGAGACAATCTTACCGGTAAACACCTTTGGACGGTTCTTGATGAAGTTGAAGAGCCATACCTTCGTCATCTTGCCGTAGACATTATTCAGGTATAAGTCAGTGATAGGAATCCACTTAGGCTCCGTAGTCGTACCCGAAGTGGTAGCATACATCACAGGCTTGCCTGGGAAAAGGATATTCTCCTCACCATGTTTGTGCTTCTCAACATAACCACGAAGGTCTTCGTAATCATTGGGTTTGACATTCTCTTGATAGAGTTGATAGAGTTCGGTGTCTGTCTTAGCAGCCAGAATCTGCTCGAAATGATGCTCACGACCGTACTCAGTGTCTTTAGCGTATTCCAGTATTCCACGGAGCGTTTTCTCACTCGACTTGCGAGGATTGCGCGATGCGCTTTTCAGTCGCAGATACTGTATGCCCCCTGCTACGCCAAGCAAGAAATTGGGGACAAACGGACAAGATGGTTTTTCCATTATCTTTCTAAGTTTATCAGGACGACTGCCTCTCGTAGACAACGCACGCCCTTCGAGTTACCTATAATCGCTATATGCACCATTCAACCCACTGCATACAACGTTGTCAAAATGACACTGCAAAGGTACGTCTTTTATTTTAGATAGCAAAATCCGCCGCACTTCGTGCGGATGTATAAATGTATGATGTATAAATGTATATAAAAAAGAGCCATAGCGTTGTGCTACGGCTCTCTTCCTTTATTTAGGTGTTCAATTTATCTGCGTGTACTGCCACCTGATCGTGAACCACCGCCCGATACCGATCCTCTTGAGCTGCCACCGGATACAGAGCTTCTCGAACTACCTCCGCTATACGATGAACTTCTGCCCGACGAAACGGAAGACGAGCCTCTCGAAACCGATGACGAACTGCGACCCGAAACGGCAGACGAACTGCGGCTTACCGATGAACTCGAACGGGTCGTCGACTGTATGTTACTTCTCGACGAGGTACTTGCTGCGCGAGACACACCGCTGCTCTGGCTGCGGTTGGTGCTGGTGCTTACCGTTGAACGACTCGATGTACCCGATGCCGAACGGCTAACTGAAGAACCTGTACTGCGTCCCGTTGAAGACACGCTCGTGGCAGTGCGGCGTGTTGTTGTTGCCGTGGTTGCTGCAGAACGAGCAGCTGTACCTGTTGTGGCGGAACGAGAGGTCGTTGTAGCCGTACGAGTAGATGTACCCGTTGCCGAGCGAGTAGCCGTACCCGTTGTGGCAGCCGAACGAGAGGTTGAACCTGCCGTTGCCGAACGAGAAGTGGATGTGGCAGCCGCTGAGCGAGAGCTTGTTGACGCACTGTTCACACGAGTTGCACGAGCCCCATAAGAACTGTCGAAAGTCCTACTACTTGCGCCTCTCACCGTACTTGCATCGCGCGTACTGCGTTGAGGTTGCAGGTCACGAGCATTGCGCACATTAGTGTTCGAAGCATTACGCTGCGAGAAACTGCGCTCTGGATGCAGCGTAGCATAGTCGTATCGAGAGACACTCGGGCGCATCGTCGCATAACGAGGTGCCGGCTCAGGACGAGTACGATAACTGCAATAAGGGTGATGATGGTGATAATCATAGATATGATGCCAATAGTCATGAACCAACCAGCAGTCGTACGCATGCCAATAATGTGGATAATATCCCCAATAATAAGGTGAATGCCAGCAATACCAACTCGGTCCCCAGAACCAATCATAGATGACCGGCGTATATACATAGACAGGCTCTATCACATAGTTGGTGCCGTATAGGTATTCGTCACCAATGACTTGTACCGTCACTTGTTGCGTTGTCTCGTCTTTATCTACATAGATACTTGCCACATCTTGGTAGATATCTTTTGCCAATACAGCCTGAAGCACAATAAGATGCGCGTTGTCTTCGGTTGTCTCTACCACACGCAGATAATCCACTTGACCATCGCCATTGAGGTCGAGGTTAGAGATACGGTCGTCAGAGTCGTTCAGTTTCTGCTCAAACTCCTCGAGGTTCTTTGCCTCACCAAAGAGCGTTGCAACGGCTTTCAAATCGAGGTTCGCCGAGATATCGCTATCCGTGGCGGTCACCGTAATCGTCTCGTCTGCAAACAACACACAGGGTGCCATCAGTAGCAGACCTAAAATCCATGTTGTTAATCGTGTTTTCATAATCGTTATGTATTAAATGTATAACTTCAAATAAACTATTGCAACTATTGTGCCAAATCAATATCCCTTCAACAAAAGGACTCCCTTACCCGCACCAACTACTAATAACTTCCAACTCTCAACTGCTCTTAACCCTAAAAGCTAAACCCTCAGCTAACCCATCGCCTCCTCCGCATGATAACTCGAACGCACCAGCGGTCCACTCACCACGAAGTCAAATCCTTTCTCCAACCCTATTCGTTTGTATTCAGCAAACATCGACGGCGTCACATATTCCTGCACGGCATAATGGTTCTTCGACGGCTGCAGATACTGTCCCAAAGTAAACACGCTCACGCCCACCTGCCTTGCATCGTCCATCGCCTGCAGCACCTCCTCTTTACTCTCGCCCAAGCCCAACATGATACTCGTCTTTGTGCGAGCACCCAACCAATGGGCAATCTCCAGAGTCCGCAGACTCGTCCGATAGGTAGCCTTCGTACGCACCACCGGCGTCAGTCGCTCCACGGTCTCTATGTTATGCGCCAACACATCCGGTTGCGCCTTCAGTATCTCTTCTATCAACGCTTCCTCGCCCGACATATCCGGCACCAACGCCTCTATCGTGACCGTCGGACACATCTCTCGGATAGCCTCGATGCACTTCCGCCAATGCCCTGCCCCTTGGTCCGACAAGTCATCACGCGTGACAGAAGTCAGCACCACATGCTTAAGCCCCATCGATTGCACCGATTCCGCCAATCGCCGTGGCTCTTCCTCATCGGGTGGCAAGGGTCGACCCGTCTTCGTGGCGCAGAACTTACAACCACGAGTACAGACATCCCCAAGCAACATAAAGGTAGCCGTACCACGACTCCAGCACTCTGCCATGTTCGGACACTTGCCCGACCGGCATATCGTGTGCAGTCCTTGCCCTGCGAGCAAATGACTCACCTCCGCATATTGGTCATGCGAGGCACGACTGATCCGCAACCATTCAGGCTTTCGCTGTATCTGCATTGCGACTAAACAAGCTTCAAGTTATGGTGCATCTTCTCTTTCTTCGTGCGCATATAGCGCTCGTTATACGGGTTCGGCGTGATCTCCAAGGGCACATTCTCCACGATCTCTATGCCGTAACTCTCCAGCCCGATGCGCTTCACGGGGTTATTCGTCATGAGTCGCAACTTCTGCGCGCTCATCGTGCGAAGTATCTGTGCGCCAATGCCATAGTCCCGTTCGTCGGGCTCAAAGCCAAGATGTATATTCGCCTCCACGGTGTCGTCGCCTTCTTCTTGCAACTTATACGCCTTGATCTTGTTCATCAGACCGATACCTCTACCCTCTTGATTCATATAAACAAGGATACCTTTCCCTGCCTGTTCAATCATCTGCATGGCCTTGTGCAACTGCTCGCCGCACTCGCAACGCTTCGAGGCAAAGATATCTCCCGTCATACACGACGAGTGTACACGGCAAAGCACCGGTTCGTCGGGCTCCCAACTACCTTTCACCAAGGCGATATGCTCCAATCCGTTCGATAACTGCCGGAAAGGTGTCAGCATGAAATCGCCGTACTCGGTCGGCAAGAACACCGTCTCGCCCTTCTCTATCAGCGATTCCGTACGAAGCCGATACGCAATAAGGTCCTTAATAGATATCAGACACAAGTGGTACTCTTCCGCCACTTTCTCCAACTGCGGGATGCGTGCCATCGTCCCATCTTCGTTCATTATCTCAATCAGTGCGGCTGCAGGATACAACCCCGCCAAACGAGCAAGGTCGATGGCTGCCTCCGTATGCCCTGCACGGCGAAGCACACCACGCGACTTTGCGTACAACGGATTGATATGACCAGGTCTACCAAAGGTGGCTGCGGTCGAACTTGGGTCGGCCAACGCACGGATAGTAGCGGCTCTATCGTGAGCCGATACGCCTGTCGTACAGCCCTCAAGTTTGTCTACCGTCACAGTGAATGGCGTCCCCAATACCGAGGTATTGTTCTGCACTTGGTGCGTCAGTTCCAACTCTGCGCAACGCTCCTCCGTCAATGGCGCACATAGCACACCACGACCATGCTGAAGCATAAAGTTCACCTTCTCGGGTGTTATCTTCTCTGCCGCAATAATGAAGTCGCCTTCGTTCTCACGGTCTTCGTCGTCTACCACAATAACAAACTTACCTTCCTTGAAATCCGCTACTGCTTCTTCTATCGTATTCATAATCGATTAGGTTTTGTCGCAATGAAAATTTGAGCAAAGGTAGAGAAAAAATACAATGCCACCAAATAATCTCATCAAAATTCCTCCGCGCACCCATCAAACCTACTAAGAACCACCGCCTTACAACAAAACGCCATCTCCAAACGCTCCCACCTACAAAACACCCACATCAGTAAGACATCAGTAGGTCATCAGTAGGACATCAGTAGGTCATCAGTAGGACAAATCTCGGGCGTATAACCCTACCATATCCCTAGCACTACCCTAGCACTACCCTAGCACTACCCTAGCAAGTAACACTCTTATGCGGGTTTCTCAACGATTTTAAAGACCCCAAAAGCCTCATTGTATGGCATAATATTTGCTGCTATACAAATATCTTTTAGCACAACGTGCGGTCAACACAATAATGAAAGTAACACTCATAGTAGTAGGCAAAACTACCGACCCCCGCATCGAGGGCTTAGTAGAGGAGTATCGCAAGCGGCTGACACATTCTCTACCAACCGACATACGCGTCATTCCCGAACTCAAAAACACCAAGAACCTCTCGCAAGACGAGCAGAAAAAACGAGAAGGAACGCTCATCTTGAATGCCCTGCAACCCACCGACCGAGTCATCCTCCTCGATGAGCACGGACACGAATATCGCAGCATCGAGTTTGCGCAGAAAGTCAACACGTGGCAACTCGCAGGGCAAAACATCGTCTTCGTCATTGGCGGACCTTATGGTTTCTCTTGCGAGGTCTACAACCGTGCGAATGAGCAGTTATCCATATCAAAGATGACCTTCTCACATCAGATGATACGACTCCTCTTCATCGAGCAACTCTATCGAGCCATGACCATCCTCGACGGCGAACCCTATCACCACGAGTAATACGAAGACAATCCATCAAGAAATTGTACATTGTCAATTGTCAAATTGCACAATTCAAATAATCCTCTTACCTTTGCACACGATTTAACAGACATACATCATGCATCATAGCGGCTTTGTAAACATAGTAGGCAATCCCAATGTAGGCAAGTCTACGCTCATGAACGCCTTAGTTGGCGAGAAACTGTCCATCATCACGCAGAAGGCACAGACCACGCGCCATCGTATCATGGGCATCGTCAATGGCGAAGACTTCCAGATCGTCTTCTCCGACACGCCTGGCGTTCTCAAACCCAGTTACAAACTGCAGGAGCAGATGCTCGACTTCTCTCGTTCTGCACTCACCGATGCCGATGTTTTGCTCTATATCACTGACATTCAAGACAATATCGAAAAGAACGCCGACTTTGTGGATAGCGTCCGCAAGACGCACTCCCATGTACTGCTCGTCATCAACAAGATCGACCTCACCACGCAAGACACACTCGAGCGGTTGGTCGACTATTGGCAGAAAGAACTGCCACAAGCAGAGGTCTTTACCATCTCCGCCAAAGAGAAGTTTGGCATCGACTCCCTCATGCAACGCATCATCGAGTTACTGCCCGAATGCCCGCCCTACTTCGAGAAAGACCGACTCACCGACAAGCCTGCACGCTTCTTCGTCAACGAGATTATACGCGAGAAGATTCTTCTCTATTACGATAAAGAGATACCATACTCCGTCGAGGTAGAAGTCGAGTCCTTCCAAGAAGAAGAGAACCTGATACGAATCAAAGCCACCATCTATGTGGAACGAGACTCGCAGAAAGGTATCATCATCGGCAAAGGGGGTGCCTCCATCAAACATGTCGGTATCGAAGCACGTAAAGACATCGAGGCTTTCTTCGAGAAACAGATCTACCTCGAGTTGTTTGTCAAAGTGGACAAAGACTGGCGACAGAAAGATACCCGCCTCCGCCACTATGGATACGAATTATGAATAAGAAATATACTAAAAAAATTGCTTTCCGCTTCCGCCGTTTTGCTCGCAAGTCCTATGCAGCGTTCAACTCAATGCATAAGGTGGTGAACATCGGTCATGTCAGCCGACTCATCTGCGACAAGGAACTGCTCAAGTCGGGCATATCCATTGCGGTTTGCACCCTCTTTTTGGGCGTCAACACCCTCTACGCAGACGAAGAATCTCCCACGGAAGGCATCAATGAGAGGCAACTGCAGATTGCAGAAGTAAGCGTAGTTGCACAGCGCTCTGAGTTCCATTCGGATATCTTCCGATTAGTCACTACTATCTCCTCCGAAGAGGTCACACGCCTACCTATTCACACGGTGGCGGATATCCTGCAGTTGGCACAAGGTGTCGACCTACGAGAACGAGGTGCATCTGGCGTTCAAGCCGACCTCTCCATACGTGGTGGTACACAAGACCAGATAAAAGTCTATGTCAATGGCGTCGACCTTACCGACCCACAGACCGGACATTACTCGCTCGACCTACCCATCGATGTATCCCTTATCGAACGCATCGAGATAATGCAAGGTACCAACTATGGCTTAGGTGCTTTCTCGGGTGCTATCAATATCATCACCCATAGCAATACCAACACCCCACACCGGCTCAAGGCTGCCCTCACCATAGGCGAGTACGGGCTTCTCAATCCCTCTCTCAATACACGAATAAAGCGAAACGATTGGTATCTCAACTCAAGCCTCAGTTACAACCGCAGCAGCGGTTATGCCGACAACACCGACTACCACATCGCCAATGCCTTCCTGCAAACCGGCTGGAAGGACCTGAATATCCAAGTCGGGACACAGATGAAAGATGCAGGCGCCAACAGTTTCTATTCTCTCACCTACCCTAATCAGTTCGACGGCACACGCATGCTCTTCACCTCCATCTCTTACACCCACCGTTGGAAGAAATGGTATCTCGAGACCAATGCCTACTACCGCACGCACTACGATAAGTTCGAACTCTATCGAGAAGGTAAAGATGCCGATGGCGTAGCAGCGCCCTCGTGGTATACCGGTGCCAATATCCACTGGACACACACCGCAGGAGCACACTTGGCTGCCGGCTGGAACCAGCTGTATGGCAAGACCGTTGCCGGTATCGATCTTCGAGATGAGTATATCAAGAGTAGTAACCTTGGCGAACACAACCGTGTGAATATCCGTTACTTTGCCGAGCAATACCTCTACTACGGCAACTGGACTGCCAACATCGGTGCTGCCGGTATTTGGAACTCCACCTTTGGAAACGATTGGACGCTCGGTGCCAACATCGGCTACGCTTTCCTCAAAGGCGGAAAAGTGTTCGTCAATGTCAATCGGGCTATCCGTGTACCTACCTACACCGACCTTTACTACCAAAGCAAGGTGCAGTTAGCAAACCCGAACCTCAAACCCGAACAGGCATTACAAATCGAGTTAGGCATCAAATATGAAGGCACACACTGGTATGCCAACGCCTCGGGTTACTACCGTTGGGGACGAAACATCATCGATTGGGTGAAACCTGCTGTCGACTCCATCGTGCAGTGGAACTCAGTCAACCACACACGAGTCAATGCTGCAGGAGCCGAAGCCTCGGTGGGCGTAAAAGGATATAACTACTTGCATAAGGTGGAACTTGCTTATTTCTTCACCGATGTCAACAAAGAGTCGGGCGAACTGCTCAGTAAGTATGCATTAGACTATCTGCGGCACAAGTTAGTACTGCGTATCGAGCATAAGATCTGGAAAGGTTTTGGTGCTTCATGGTGCTTGCGTTATCAACTGCGACACGGCACCTACTCCGACCGAGATGGGAATATATGTGACTATAAACCGGTTGTATTGTTAGATGGGAAAATCTATTGGGCAAACCAATCGGTCATGATTGCCCTCGAGTGCCAGAACATGACCAACCAACTCTATTACGACTACGGCGGCATCCTCCAACCTCAACACTGGACCAAACTACACATCCAATTCCAACTATAAATAGAACTCCCCCGCCAGCGTCCGATACGCCTCCGTCCGTTGTCCCTCACTCGTCTCAAGCGTAAGCCCAGACTCAACAGTATACTCCTCCGAAATGCCCAAAACGAACTGCAAAAGGATGCGCTTCGCAGGCTTATTCTCTCGCCCACGAACACGACAGATACGCTTCAGATGCAAGTGAAAACTCGTTGCCAACCGCACCACCGACTCCTCTTCTTGGGCCGGCAAGATGAGTTGCAATGACCCGTCCTCACGGAGCAGTCGCACGGCATGCTGCAGAAGGTCATTATACGACAAAGAAGGTGTATGCCTCGCCAGTGTACGTTGTGCATCAGGGCATTGCAGACTCTGTTGGAAATAAGGAGGATTGCTCACAATAAGGTCGAACTTCCCATTCGGTGCATAATCCTGCAGCGAAGTACACAGTATCTCTACCCGTTCTGCAAAAGGCGAACGAACTACATTCTCTCGACTCTGCTCCACAGCTTGCTGGTCGATATCAATCCCCACAACCTTTGCTTCCGGAAAACGTTGAGCCAACATCAGCGAGATGAGCCCACTGCCGCTACCTATATCCAGTATCCGCAAAGGCTTGTCTCCCTCTGCCCATGCACCCAGAAGAACACCATCCGTGCATACCTTCATAGCGCACCGAGAGTCCTCAACGGCAAACTGCTTAAAGCGAAATGACATAAGAGAAATTGGGATGTTCGTGCTCGTGATGATGATGCGAACCAAAGATTCCGATACATAGATAGATACCCATACCAATGAACAACACGGCACAGATACGACGGAACCACACCTCAAAGTGCTGGATATTGTGATTAATCTTACCTATCGTAGCCACTGAATACGAGAGCAGCCATGCAATAACGATAACCGGTATTCCTGTACCCAAGGCAAAGACCACCGGCATTGCCCAACTCCATACCACCGGTTGCGCCATGGTTAGCGGAACAAGCATTCCAAAATACAGCACACCACTATACGGACAAAAAGCCATCGAGAAGACTATTCCCAAGACAAAAGACCACAACCAGTTAGGCACACGATGTTCCCGCTCAGTGATACGCGCAAAACGACCACTCAATCCATGATGATGTTCCTCGCCTTCATGCTCGTGTTGGTGATGCTGTTCATGATGCCCACCGATGAGAATAAACAGTCCACAAATAATCATAAACGGACCTAACAACGGTTCACCGTAGGTCTCAAAGAAATGCTGAATACCCTCTATCTGCGCACCAAAGATAAACACCGCACACAGTGCCGTATAAGCCACCACTTTGCCCAATACATACATCAATCCGTTGAGTAACACCTTGCGTTTACTGTCCACATCCTTGCCGATAAAAGAGATAGCAGCAATGTTCGAACAGAAAGGACAAGGACTAATAATCGTCATCAAACCAAGCAATAATGCCGTCAGAAGCGGCATCGTAGAGGCAAGAGTGCTTGTTATATAGTCTTGAAAAAACATATCTTTCTTTTATTCGTGTTTGTTCGTAAAAACGATTTGCAAAGGTATAGAATTTGTCATATATTTGCAAACTGATTTCAAAACCATACATCATACATGATACATCATACATCATACACAATACATCGCACGCCGTGCGCCCTCCTCTTACTCCTCACGCTCTTCCTCAGTGTCGGTTGTCACCGTTTCCCTGCCGAGCGTAAGAAGTTCCAGAAGGACCTCATCGCCCAAGAGCGGGTTGCAGAGCAGATGACGATCGATTTCATAGAGCGACTGCAATGCAACTCCATCGACTCACTATGGGAAGTGACGCAACACAACACCTCCGTACTATTCTATGTCTTCAATAGCCATAAGATGGTCTATTGGTCCGACAACTGGTTGGCTGGCTCCGAAGTGCAAGTACTGTTCTACAACCGCTGGTATTACCAGAAGTTCGACAATGCCCACTGTATCTGCTACTGGACTGCACTCAACGACATGAACATACTCACCATCATCCCTATCAAATACGACTACCCTATCGAGAACCGGCAGTTGCACAATAACTTCATCAAACCCTTCCATCTGCCCAGCAAGTGCATCATCACGCAGATAAAGAAAAACGGCATGTACCCCATCAACTCTGCCGATGGACACTATCTCTTCTCTATCGGGATGCCCAACGAGAACAGCACCGTCAAAGAGAAACCCTCATCCGACTTGCGACTCTCCGACACCTTCTCTTACCGCTCCCTGCAAGACAGCCCCAACAAAGAGGTGGGTACGCAAGAGACACACCGCAATGTGCGTATCTACTTGATTCTAAGCATAGTTCTGTTCTCCTTAGTAGGCGTTGCGGCACTCATCGGACTCATCGTCAATCGAGGCTTCAAACGCATGACCATGCGTACCAAGTTGCAGTATCTGGTTCTCCTGCTTATCTTAGTCAACTCCTTATACATATTCCTCATCTCCGCCCGCCATGTACGGAAGCGTTACGAAGGTCGCCAGCGCGCGCTGTTGGAGGAAAAGACACGATACATACAGAAGTCACTGCAAGAGATATACTTCTGGCCTATGTCGTTAGGACCTATGAACGAACCTGCCATGAACATCAACCTGCGCGACCTCTCGCTTGCCTACGAAACCGATATTCATGTCTACGATATGGAAGGCAATCTTGTGGGTTCGTCGGCTATGAACATGTTCCACAATGGACTACTCTCTCGACATATCGACCCGCTACCTTTCTTCTCCGAGAATACCAATGTGATACAAGAAGAGCATATCGGCGACCTCAGTTATCTGGCTGCATACACCGAGTTATACAACGGTAGTTACCTGCAGATTGGCTACATCGTCGTGCCGCTCTATGTTAGTTCCGAAGCCGTAGACGCCGAAGTCGACTCGTTCATAGCGAAGTTACTTCCCCCTATCATGGTCGCCTTCCTACTCTCTTTCTTGCTCAGCATCGTCATGACAAGAGGTATCACACGACCACTCTCGTCGTTGGCAGATAAGATGAAACACTTCAAGATTGGCGAACACAACAACCGTCTGAACTATGACAAACCCGACGAAGTCGGACAGTTGGTGGTGCGCTACAACGAGATGGTCGACGAGTTAGAGCGCTCCACCGAGAAACTAGCAAAGTCCGAACGAGAATCTGCATGGCGAACCATGGCTCGCCAAGTGGCACACGAGATAAACAACTCCCTCACCCCGATGCGACTCACTATCCAACAGATGCAACGATTGCACAAGAAAACGTTCGAGAAAACAGGTGTCCTGTCGGCGGAAAGCGAACATGCCGAGGATTTCAAACCATATAATGCCTACTTCGAGAAGTCGAGTGTCACACTCATCGAGCAGATCGACACACTCTCAAAGATTGCCTCATCGTTCTCATCGTTTGCCAAGATGCCTGAGATGCAGATCGTTCCAGTCAATGTGGCAAACAAACTGTTCTCCGTCATCACCCTCTTCCGCAATAACAACGCCTCCGTACCTATTCGTTATATTGGTGCTGAGACAGGCGTATGGGCTATGACCGACGAGTTGCAAATATCGCAAGTATTCAATAACTTGATAAAGAACGCCTTGCAGGCAATTGGCGACAAAGAAGGTGGCGATATCATCGTCATTCTCAAAGAGGCCGCCAAAGAGGTGGAGATTTCCGTTTCCGACAATGGATGTGGCATCGCACCAGAAGTACGGGACAAAGTGTTCATACCTAACTTCACCACCAAGAGCACGGGTATGGGACTCGGACTGGCTATATCTAAGAACATCATAGAAGGCTCTGGTGGCGACATCTCCTTCGTCACCTCCGAGAAAGGCACCACCTTCTATGTCCACCTCCCCGCCGCCAAACCTATCAACGAATCTGTCGCTATCAACTAAAATTACAAGTAAACATTGCAAATTGCACTTTGACCCTCCTAGAACAACAAAAAGAAGCATATCTTGATAAAAGTGTAGTCACACAACACTTTTATCAAGTTAACGGCTTTATCATGTGAACTTACAGGGTCAATACACTCATAGAGAATATAAAAAATAGCCCATTCGGTTAAGAATAAACTGAATAAGTTATGTTTTGACTGGTGTATTCATAGAAGTCGCTCTACATGGGTATATTTGATAACATCCCAAGCCAATCCATGGAATATTTGAACTATATTTGTTCCAACAAATCATTTATCGTTGTTGACAATCGTTCTCAACTAAGTTTTTAATGGTTCTTTAATGGGCATTAATGGAGTATATTTTTTATATTTTTTTGACCACGTATATTTGGACATTTCTGTCAGTCGCGTGGAATATTTGGCTAATATTTGTTCCAAAGGACTCTATCCGTCCGTTAGCCGTCAGTCGTCGCCTTGCTAATTGTTCTTTCATGGATGTGGTATGAGTAGGCTTACAAAAAGAGAGACTACTCAACGAGCAGTCTCTCTCTCTTTGCATCACTTTTGTGATGCGAAACAAACTAATTCAATTACCCTTTTTATTGTGCCTTAGCAATAGTAAGAGTTGCTGGGTCTACTGTAGCATCGTAGGTATAGATAACCTTATCACCTGCTGCAAAAGTAGTCTTATCTACATCTTCCAATGCAAACCAAGATGCACCATTATCGTCTGCAACTGTATTGATGTTTGCTCCGATAGTTTTAAGACTTGATTCTAATAGAGTAGTCTCAAATGTATAGACTTCCTTATCTTCAGCCTTGGTCATCTGTTTCCATGTCCAACCTTCAGCATCACATTTGATATACAAAACACCTGCAACAGCCTCTGCCTTGCAAATAGTAGCATTAATACCTGCAAAACCATAGACTACATCATTAACCGTAACGTCAGCAACCTTCAAGTTACCTTCAAGTTTCTCTGAGCAGTCTTTACCCTCTTCAGGAGCAGCAGGTACCATCTCAAAGTCCCAAGAACCCCATTGAGCTTGAGCTGTATATTTATACTCTTTACCGATAGCTGATTTAACAGTAGTTTTGAAGTGAGTAGCGTCAACACGCTCCATTGGGTAAGCATCTAATGTCCAGCTCTTCTCAGCGAAATCACCTACTACATATACCGTAACAGAATCGTGAAGTGCATATTGAACAGTAAGGTTGAATGTTACATCATATACAGGATTTACCACGCATGGGTCTTCCTTGAAGCCATAACTGCGAACATATACTACTGTACCAATCTGTGGAACAATCATCTTGGTCTCTGTGGAGTACTCTACTATGAAAGAAACCTCACCCTTCAATACCTCGCATGGATGCTCCTCTGAGCCAGTCCATTGATAGTTCCAACTGCTTGGGAATGTACCATCTGCAGCCAATGCACATGGTTTACCTTCCAATTGAGTGATCTCTGCGGCTGGAGTAATAACTGCCTTGTACCAGTTGGTGTAACCATCAATTTTCTCAAATACTGCCATGTTTGATGGATCTGTACTCCAATCGTTGTAGTTACCTGCAAATACCAATCCGTTGCATTCGCTGTAATCTACAGCATTCCAAACAACTGTATAAGCACCCTCAGTAGCTGCTACCTCAGGAACATTACTCTTAATGGAAGGTTCATTACCTCCCTGATTCTCGTTATTGTTGTTACAAGCAACAAATACCAATGCAGTAGCCATAGCAACTGCCATAAACTTTAGATTTTTCATAATACTTTAATTTTGTTGATTAAATAAATATTTTAGTTAGTTTCTTTTCTATTGGTTTAATTTTCAACCTCATAGCCTGGGTTCTGTTTCAGTTTGTGGTTCGCTGTAACCTCACTCAATGGCAATGGATAGAGAATACGGCATGCATCAGGCGCAGCATTTATACCAAGCAACTCACCTGCACGATACTCCCAACGGTAACCCGTCTGAGCGTACGAACCTGTAAAATACCCAAAGCGGATAAGGTCGCTACGACGCAGACCCTCTGAATACATCTCACGACCACGCTCGTCAAGGATATTCAAGCCTTTAAGAGGCATATCCGTGATGTTCCAACCACTCTTCTCCTCGGCTCCTGCACGGCGACGAAGGGTATTCACTGCCTCATCAACCGATATTCCACATTGCGTTCCACCACGAAGCACTGCCTCGGCATAGTTTAAGTATGCCTCCGCCAATCGCATCAAGGGCACATCCATATCAGGATACTTCGTGTCACTGGCAATACGGTTGGTGTCTGCCATCAGGTTCGAGAACTTAGTGATTCCCCAGCCTGAAAGGAACTCATCCGATGTATTCTGCTTCCAGAACTGACATACATAGGTATTCGACCCATCTGTGCTATAGTTGCAGAACATCGCACGCGAGTCCTTTGCTGCCTTCGTAATCTCTGTTGCTGTACCGAAATATTCACCATAAGCCTTCTTAGCAGCAGCCTCAGTCGTGATAGCATCTGCCACTGGCGATTGGAACTTACTGCCGCAGAACAAACCTACCAACTGAGCACGAGAACGGATACACTTCCAGTTCTCCGTGATACCATAAGCAGGCATACCACCTGTGTAGCACGATGCAATCAAGAAGAGCGAACCACCGTACGACTGTGTCTGTACACCATCCTGACCGATAGGAAGGATAATCTCCTTGTAAGCATCGTTCTTTGTGCTCAAGTTATCGTTATCACCCATAAAGAGGTAACGATACTCCGATGCCAACTGATATCCCGAGTTCATCACCTGATTAGCATAGTATGCAGCATCCGTATATTCAGCCGTGAGGTCCGAAATCTGTTGAACACCATTGCGGTCAACACCATATATACCTGCATTCAAGCACAGACGGCTCAGCAATAACCATGCAGCCGCTTGGTCCATACGGTAGTAACTGATACGCTGATTGGCAGGAGCAAGGTTTGGTGCGATATTGTCCTTCAACTCGCTCTTCAACCAACGATAGAGGTCTGGACGCTCTATCTGCTCTGGCAGTTCCGATTGACCTGCATGCTCCACGAAAGGCACATTGCCAAACATATCCAACAGATACCAATAGTTGAGCGCACGGATAAAACGAACCTCTGCCAACTCCTCTTTCGTTGCCGTCTCTGCATAGTTGTCAAGATACAAGTTGCAGAGTGTGATATCGAAATACAAACGAGAGTAAAGACCTTTTACAAGACTGTTACTCGACGTCCACGACATCTTACGAACATCGTCTACACCCACATCAGGCCATATCCAATAGATCTGATCGGCTGGAAACTCTTGCAACGAGTAAGTCATACGGTAGAACGAAGACGTTCCTTCATCCACACCTGCCACATCACCATTGCCCGAAGGACCTTGCTGACCCGTCAAGGCTAAGGTCGAATAGATCTTCACAAACAGTTGCTGCTTATCGATCGAAGAACTCGTGTTCGGGTCTATTGACTCTACTCTTAAGTCTTGCACACACGCCGTCATACTCAGTACAACCAGCGCCAATACAATCGATATATACTTTTTCATTGTCGTATTCATAATCGTACTTATTTATTAGAAATGAAGACTTACACCTATGATTCCTGATAGCGAACGAGGATAGATATTATTGTCTATACCGCCATATACCTCAGGGTCAAGTCCCGAATAACGACTGATCACCACTGGGTTACTTACCGTTGCGTAGATACGAGCGTTAATCTTTGGATTCTTGTCGAAGGTATAACCTAAAGTGATATTGTCGATTCGCATGAAACTTGCGTTCTCTACAAAGATATCCATCTTATACGCATTCGAACTTGCCGATACAGTGTTTGAACCCGAGATGGCTGCATAAGTCTTCTCCGTACCCTTGATGATGTTTGTATAACCACCCGAACGAACTGGAGTACTAAGGCTACTCATCTTACCGGCTGCCACATCGTTGTATACATAGTTGCCTATGTTCGAACGAAGCGAGAAACTGAAGTCAAAGCCATAGAACTGCATCTTCGATTGGAAACCAAGCGTAACAGGTGCCATTGGGTTGTGATATGCCACCAAGTCGTTCTCGTCGATGACATCATTCCCTCTCGAATCCTTATCGCCATTTTGGTTTACTATCTCATAGTAACCATCCTCTGTCTTATAGGTCTGATATACCCAGAAGGTATTGGCAGCATAACCCTGTTGGTGACGCTGTATCGTGTTACCCGTACCCGAACTGATGCTACCGGTCTCTACATAGTAGTTCTCGTTGCTACCCGTCGTCAACGACTCAATCTTATTCACATTGTAGGTTGCGTTCACGCCAATATCCCACTTGAAGTTCTTGCAGTCTATTGCCACTGCGTTGAACATCAACTCTGCACCTTGGTTACTCAAACTACCAATGTTCGATACCACTTGGTTCGAGAAGTTCATGCCGGCGGCTACATCCACTACCGCAATCAAGTCCTTCGTCAAACGATAGTAATAATCCAACGACATCGATACACGGTTGTTCAAGAAACCTAAATCCATACCGGCATTGTAGGTCGTCGTGCGCTCCCAAGTAAGGTCTTGGTTGTATGCGCCTGGACGATAACTTTCATAATAGATATAATTGCCGTTCTCGTCAATCTCACCCAAGGAGTAACTTGCATGCTCTACCGATTTGGTATAGAGCAACAATGCTGGATAATCACCTTGACCTATATCTTGCTGACCGGTGATACCATAACCAAGACGCAGTTTCCACTCACTCAGTGTGTTATTGTCTTTGAAGAAAGTCTCTTTGATCTTCCATCCAAGGGCAACCGATGGGAACACGCCCCACTGTTTATTTTTGCCCTCTGCATTGCGATATGCAAAACGGCTACTACCATCACCACGAACCGTTGCGGTCAACATCACTTGATTCCAACCTACCCAGTTCACACGACCAAAGAACGATACCAAGTAGCTCTCACTTGCCCACTTGCTCTCATACTCGTTGTACGGCTGACCTGCCAACGACACATCCGAGGTGTAGGTCGACTGATAGAATCCACTACCTATCGTGTTACCCCA
This sequence comes from uncultured Clostridium sp., assembly GCA_963651555.1. Classification (GTDB taxonomy): domain Bacteria; phylum Bacteroidota; class Bacteroidia; order Bacteroidales; family Paludibacteraceae; genus Colicola. The sequence goes on from CAVJQD010000014.1 coordinate 27,242, forward strand.
GTTCTTAAAGTGCTGCCACTCGTAACCTAACATAGCATCAAAGTGCTGCGACTCCGAGAAGTCCTTGTAGTACTGTGCATAAGCATTGAACTGCAAGTTATATTTGGTCTTCTGCGTCGTACCATCCCAACCATAATAGTTATTGCTATAACTATATGGACTGATAATGGTGCGCTGCTTACCATAACTATAGTCTGCACCGAAGTTAGCATGCAAACGCAAGTCCTCGAAACCGTGAATCTTATAGTCTACTTCCAAGTTTCCAACAAACGAACCTGCCTTCGACTTGTCGTCTTTGTTCTTCACCTGAGCCACTGGGTTCTGAGGCACATTCGTATCCGTCATATAGTTCCAGTTGCTATCAAATGGACTGCTCACTGCCGACTCGGTCTGGTAGAATCCGCCATACTCTTTGTGCGTATCGTCATATACAGACCGTGTTGGATCAAATGCCAATGCCGAACCAATAACGCCACCACCATCGGTATAGGTGTTAGCGATAAACATACCCTTAGCGTTCAAGTTAAAGGTCAAGTGCTTATCAAAGAACGATGGGTTCAAGTTGACTGCGGCGGTGACACGCTGCATCTGGCTCTCAAGGATAGTACCGTTCTGAAGCGTATAACCCAACGATGCACGATAGGGCATGTTCTTCGTACCACCCGTGATGGAGAAGTTGTGGTCGGTCGAGATTCCTACTCGAGTAACCTCTTTCTGCCAATCGGTGTTGTTCGAACCTAAGCCCGATGCTACATCACCATATATAGCCGAGTTCTTCGTCAGATAGTTTCTATACTCCGTGGCGTTCATCACCTCAAGACGCTTCGTGATGATGTTGGCGCCTATATTGCCCTCGTAGTTAAACTTAGGCTTGCTGCCTGCTGCACCTTTCTTCGTCGTGATGATGATCACACCGTTACTTGCACGGCTACCATAGATGGCCGTCGCCGATGCATCCTTCAATACCGTAAAAGTCTCAATATCATTCGGGTTTACCATCGACAATGGGTTCGATACACCTTGAATACCGTTGTTATCCATAGCCAATCCATCGATCACTATCAACGGGTCGTTACTTGCCGATAGCGACGAACCACCACGGATACGAATAGTCGCACCGGCACCTGGCTCACCACCCGACGAGGTCACGTTTACACCGGCAATCTTACCCGACAACATATCCGTTGCCGTTGTCGTCAAACCTTTGTTCATGTCGTCGGGTTTGATGGCTGTTACGGAACCGGTAGCGTCGTTCTTCTTTACAACGCCATAACCTACTACCACTACCTCGTCCAACAACTCGTTGTCTTCACCCAAACGAACCTTGATAACAGTCTGATTAGCAACTGCTATCTCTTGCGTCTTGTATCCCATATATGAGATACTAAGCGTTGCGTTCTGTGCCACACGAAGAGAGAAATTACCATCAAAATCGGTAATAGTACCGTTCGTCGTTCCTTTCTCCAACACACTCGCACCGATAACCGGCTCGCCACTCGCTGCGTCTAACACAGTACCCGTAACAGCCTTCTGAGCCATCGCAGTCATACCGATCGACAGCAGCGCCATGAGCAACACGCCACGCAATCTACTAAAAGAAGTGTTTTGATTCATGATTTATAATATTAGAATAATTGATTAGTTTTTCTTCTCCTTAATAAATAGTACCGACACTGCCCCCAATGCCAACAACGCACCCGCCACCACAAGCATTCCCACTTGTGCATTGTCGCATACCGACTTCAGCAGTACGCCACCCAGCAGTGCAGCCACAATCTGCGGCAAGCAGATCGTGCAGTTGAATAGTCCCAACAATGTTCCCATATACTTACTGCCCGATATGGCATTCGTGAATAGAGTAAACGGCAAAGCCAACATCGCTGCCCAAGCCGCTCCTATCAACGCATAACTGATGAATAACATATACTTATTGGTCACATAGTAGATCGATACAAAACCTATCGCTCCCACAATAAGCGACAGTGCATAAGCGCCCTTGTTCGTGAACCGCTTCTCTAAGATTGGCAACAACATCGCCCATAGCAACGAACCTACTGCCTGCACAGCAAACACCACTCCTACCCAGTTACCTGCATCCTGAAAGGCCTCATCGGCCGTGTTCACCCCACCCCATGCAAAGCATTGCGATGCAATGGCTCCATTCGAATAGGTCCACATATACATAAACGCTGCCCAGCAAAAGAACTGCACCAAACCGATTGTAACAAAAGCACGAACAATGTTCTTCCTATCGGTCTCCTCGGTCTTCACGGCAGCGTAGTCATTACCCTTATTCAGCCCGTGAAACTCCGCATACTCCTCAGGGTTCATCTCACGAACCGCAAAGAAAGTATACAACACACATAATATAAGGATAGCCGCACCTACATAGAACGACCATTTAACCGAATCTGGTATCACACCCTCTGCTGCCGTATTGGCTATGCCTATCCATGTAAAGAATATCGGGAACAGGTAACCTACCAACGAACCGGCATTGCATAGAGCCGACTGAATAGCGTAAGCCGTACCTTTCTGCTCCTCATTCACCATATCGCCCACCATCATCTTGAAGGGTTGCATAGCGATATTGATAGAGGTATCGAGGAACATCAGCGAAAATAGTCCAAACCACATAGCGGCATTCAGACCGAGGAAAGCACTCTGCTCAAAAGTGAAGTCTCCGGCATTAGGAAGCAGTATCATCACCGCTACCGCTATCACCGCACCTATCAATAGATAGAACTTACGGCGACCAAAGATAGGTCCAAACCATGTCTTATCCGAGAGTATACCAATCAAAGGTTGAACAATCATACCCATGAGCGGAGGGAGTATCCAAAAGAAACTCAACGTATGAGGGTCAGCACCCAATGTAGCAAAGATGCGGGAGATATTGGCGCTTTGAAGTGCATAGGCTATCTGCACACCAAAGAACCCAAAACTGAGATTAAATAATTGCCCAATGGACAAATTTCTATCGCTTTTCATGTGTTTCCACTCGTGGTTAAGTACCGGCAAAGATAGTATAACTTTCGCTCACACGGTGCTCCTTTGCGACGAACTGCCGTTTTTTCATGACGAACTGTCGATTTAGATGGATGAACAGTAAAATCATACCTCAAAATACCAAAAAACAACACCTAAAACCATTCTTGTAGTAATAATGTAGTACCGCAATCACCCTCCATTCAGGAGGGGTCAGGGGTAGGGCCTTTCATGTAGCAATCAGGTAGGATCTAGGTAGGATCTAGGTTAACACTGGCATATCACTCGCCGGTAGGTTAAAATTGATTTAAGATTAGGTCAAGAGAATTTTCGAACCACCTTCGAATCACCTTCGAATCACCTTCGAAGGAC